>CAUSQY010000007.1:0-37662 GCA_963533645.1 uncultured Streptococcus sp.
AAAGGAAAATATAGGATAAGGCTGGAACTATAGTTAAAAATAAGGTATGATATCAGTGGGAATGTTCTCTATTTAGCATCTGTTTTCTTATCTGGATTTGGGAAATAGGCTTCTAAACAGTATGAGATACTGATCCGTAAATCTGATATGAAGGGTTTTGATACTTTGAGAAATAACAAAGGAGGAGCGCATGCACAAGATTTTACTAGTAGAAGATGACCAAGTTATTCGGCAACAAGTTGGGAAACTACTCTCTGAGTGGGGGTTTGAGGTCGTTTTGGTAGAGGATTTTATGGAAGTATTGAGTCTTTTTGTTCAGTCGGAGCCTCATTTGGTCCTCATGGATATTGGTCTACCTCTTTTTAATGGTTACCACTGGTGCCAGGAGATTCGTAAGATTTCTAAGGTGCCCATCATGTTTCTCTCTTCGAGAGACCAGGCGATGGATATTGTCATGGCGATTAATATGGGGGCGGATGACTTTGTGACCAAGCCTTTTGACCAGCAGGTGCTCCTTGCCAAGGTTCAGGGCTTGTTGCGCCGTTCCTATGAATTTGGGCGGGATGAAAGTCTGCTGGAGTATGCGGGTGTGATCCTCAATACAAAGTCTATGGACCTGCACTATCAGGGGGAAGTTCTGAGTTTGACCAAGAATGAATTTCAAATTTTGCGGGTCTTGTTTGAACATGCTAGCAATATCGTGGCGCGTGATGACTTGATGCGGGAACTCTGGAATAGCGACTTTTTCATCGATGACAATACCTTGTCTGTCAACGTTGCTCGCTTGCGTAAAAAGTTGGAGGAGCAAGGTTTAGCAGGTTTTATCGAAACCAAGAAAGGGATAGGATACGGACTGAAACATGCTTGATTGGAAATCATTTTTTCTAGCCTATCTGCGTTCTCGCAGTCGCATCTTTATCTATATTTTTTCATTAGGCTTTCTCGTCCTTCTCTTTCAGTTTTTATTTGCTAGTCTAGGAACTTATTTTCTTTATTTCTTTCTACTCAGTAGTTTTTTGACCTTCTTATTTTTGGCTTGGGATATATTTGCAGAAGCTCAGGTTTACCGGCAGGAAATACTCTATGCTGAGAGAGACCCCAAGTCTCCTCTGGAATGTGCGCTAGTAGAAAAGCTCGAAGAGCGTGAATCTGAATTGTATCAAAAGAAGTCGGAAGCGCAGAGCAAGCTGACGGATTTGCTGGACTACTACACCTTGTGGGTTCATCAGATCAAGACCCCCATTGCAGCGAGTCGTCTCTTGGTAGCAGAAGTCTCTGATCGGGAGGTCAAGCAGCAACTGGAACAGGAAATCTTTAAGATTGACTCCTATACCAATCTGGTGTTGCAGTATCTTCGTTTGGAAAGTTTCCACGATGACTTGGTATTTGAAAAGGTTCAAGTGGAGGATTTGGTGAAGGAAGTGGTTCGCAAGTATGCCCTTTTCTTTATCCAAAAAGGACTGACGCTCAATCTCCATGACCTTGACAAAATCATCGTGACCGATAAGAAGTGGCTGTTGATCGTCATTGAACAAATCCTCTCAAACAGTCTCAAGTACACCAAGGAAGGTGGGTTAGAGATCTATATGGAAGGTCAGGAGCTCTGTATCAAGGATACGGGAATCGGGATTAAAAACAGTGATGTTCTCCGAGTCTTTGAACGTGGGTTTTCAGGCTATAATGGTCGTCTAACCCAGCAGTCATCTGGACTTGGCCTCTATCTATCTAAGAAAATTTCTGAAGAACTTGGCCACCAGATTCGTATCGAGTCTGAGGTTGGGGCAGGAACAACCGTGCGAATCAAGTTTGCCGATGTGAATCTGAGAATTGAGTGAGTATAGTTGATGATAACCTTATCTATCTGTGGAATTTTTGTTCTAGTCTATATCTCTATTTTCATGATAATGTCTAGAAGTTACCGTAAGATTGTCCAGATGTAAAAAATGTTACACTAGGAAACGACTAGAATATAGTCAAAAAATATAAGAGGCAAAAATGAAAGAAAGTTATTTTGACGGAGGAATCCTAGATTATATTGGATACTCTATCTTAGTAGCAATAATTTTCGGGCATACCTTGGGGATTGCAACACCTTGGGCAGTTTGCATGATGCAAAATTGGGAAATCAAACACACGGTAGTAGATGGTCAGCATCTATACTTTGACGGGACTGGAGCACAACTATTCGGCTACTGGATCAAGTGGTTTCTTCTAACCATTATCACGTTTGGGATCTATGGCTTCTGGTTGAAAATAAAAATGGAGCAATGGAAAATCAAACACATTCATCATGTTTAAACATTAAAACGGCATCTTCTTTCAGAGGAGATACCGTTTTTTCTTTTTCGGATAAGGAAACAAAAATTTCTTCCTTTCTCTATCTTTTAAATTGATATATTTTTTCAGAGAAAGACTGTAAAATTTTTGATATAATGTTAAGGATGGACTGACGGATGCTTAAAGGATAATTTTCAAAAAAATAACAGGTGAGAATTAAAATATGTAAAATTGAAAAGAAGTCTCTCTGCCACCATCTAAGCAGAAACAAGAGTATATGAAATAAAAGGAGTAACCAATGACTGGAAATTATTCAACACGTGAATATCGTGAGAAATTATATGATGATCTTCATGTTCGATTAAGAGATACAGTGATTTTGATGTGTGCGATTTTTATTGCCTCTATAGGTCTAAATATGAATTCAACAGCTGTCATTATTGGAGCCATGCTGATTTCCCCTCTTATGACACCGATTGTTGGACTGGGGTTTGGTTTAGCTATTTTTGATACGCGTTTAATCAAGCAATCTCTAGAGGTTTTATTTACTCAAGTATTGGTCAGCTTGCTTGTCTCGGCTCTGTATTTCTGGATTTCTCCCTTATCTTATGCAAGTAGCGAATTGATTGCACGAACCTCTCCAACCATTTGGGATGTTCTCATTGCTATTGCTGGTGGGATAGCAGGTGTAATTGGTTCAAGGAAAAAAGAAGCAAACAATATCGTGCCAGGAGTAGCCATTGCAACAGCTCTGATGCCACCTATCTGTACTGCAGGTTACGGTTTAGCTAATGGAAATGTACGATTTTTATTTGGAGCTCTCTATCTTTTCTTGATCAACTGTGTCTTTATCATGCTAATCAACATTGTTGGAACAAGAATTTTGATGAGAAAATCTCCCTTAAGTTCATTTAAAGAGCTAAACATTAAAATGAGAATTGGCTTGATATCCTTGATTGTATTATTGATTCTTCCAGCCAGCTATTCAGCAGTCACTCTGACGATAGATCAAGCGCGAAAAGAAGGAATCAAACAGTTTGTAGGAAAAGAGTTCGCCAATCATACGGTCATTAATCAAGTCTACAAGTCAAGGAACAATGAATTGGTCTTGACGGTTGTTGGAGATCCGATTTCAGAAGAAGAATTAGAAACGCTCCACCAAAAACAAGCCTCTTACGGTATTCAATCTGTTCAATTGAAAGTCAATCAAGTCCATAATTCGACAAAATTAGACAGTGATACGACCAAGGAATTTTATGAAACCATTAACAAGTATATCGATCAAAAACTCTCTGAAAAAGATTCACAAAAAGATCTCGTAAAAGAAAATGAAGCAGACAAGGATTGAGGATATTGACCTTATCTAACTCATGAAAGCAAATGTTGGGAGGATATCCTATATCCAACAGTTAGTGGATAGAAAGGATTGTTGATGAGGATACCATTTGTGGTGGTTTGACCAATCACGACTAGCTCAGGTTAAATAAAATATAAAAAAGCAACAACTATTTCAGTTGTTGCTTTTTCTTACTGAAAAATGTTTCTCAGACAGTGATCGTTTTATTTTTCCACACGTGATTTGTTAGCAATGTCAGCAAGGATAGCTTGCACAAAGTCATCTACTGAGACAGTTTGTGTTTCTTTTTGGCCGTAGCGACGAACATTGACTGTTCCGTCTTCCATTTCCTTGTCACCAACGATCAATTGGTAAGGAATTTTGCTGGTTTGTGAAGCACGGATCTTGAACTGCATTTTTTCATTGCGCTCATCTACGTCTGCACGGACACCACGGTCACGGAGTTTCTTAGCCACTTCCCATGCGTAGTCTACGTGTTTTTCGTTAGAAACGGGGATGAGGGTTACTTGATGTGGTGCAAGCCATGTTGGGAAGGCACCCTTGTAGTTCTCAATCAAGATAGCTGTGAAGCGTTCCATAGTTGAGATAACCCCACGGTGAATCATAACTGGACGGTGTTCTTCACCATCAGCTCCGATATATTTAAGGTCGAAGCGTTCTGGCAACAAGAAGTCAAGCTGGATAGTAGAAAGGGTTTCTTCTTTTCCGAGAGCTGTCTTAACTTGGATATCCAATTTTGGTCCGTAGAAGGCTGCTTCGCCTTCGGCTTCAAAGTAGTCAACACCCATTTCATCAAGGGCTGCACGAAGCATGGTTTGGGCATTTTCCCACATCTCATCGTTATCAAAGTACTTGTGAGTATCTTGAGGGTCACGAAGAGAGAGACGGAAGCGGTATTCAGTCAAGTTGAAGTCTTCATAAACATCGATAATCAACTGAAGGGCACGTTGGAATTCTTCTTGGATTTGTTCTGGAGTAACGAAGAGGTGACCGTCGTTGAGTGACATCTCACGCACACGTTGAAGACCAGTGAGGGCACCAGATTTCTCGTAGCGGTGCATCATACCGATTTCAGCGATACGGATTGGCAATTCACGGTAAGAGTGAACATGGTGTTTAAAGACTTGGATGTGGTGTGGGCAGTTCATTGGACGAAGGACAAATTCTTCCCCGTCACCCATGTCCATAGTTGGGAACATGTCTTCTTGGTAATGATCCCAGTGACCAGAAGTCTTGTAAAGCTCTACAGAAGCAAGTGGTGGAGTGTAAACGTGTTGGTAGCCAGAAGCCAACTCTTTGTCGACGATGTAGCGTTCCAATTCACGACGGATCGTCGCACCGTTTGGCAACCAGAATGGAAGTCCTTGACCAACTTCTTGTGAAATCATGAAGAGGTCAAGCTCTTTACCAAGTTTACGGTGGTCACGTTCTTTAGCTTCTTCACGCATTTGAAGGTAGTTTTTCAAGTCTTTCTTGTCAAACCAAGCTGTACCGTAGATCCGTTGCATCATCGCGTTGTCGCTATTTCCACGCCAGTAAGCACCTGCTACATGAAGAAGGTGGAAGATTTGGATACGGCCTGTTGATGGGACGTGAGGTCCACGGCAAAGGTCCACGTATTCCCCCTGACGGTAGATAGTCAAACCGCCTTCGTCCTCAGAGTGTTCTTCGATCAATTCCAACTTGTAAGGGTCGTTTTTGAAGATTTCACGTGCTTCGTCTTTCGTCACTTCTTCACGGATTGATGGGAAGTTTTCTTTAACGATTTTTTTCATTTCTTCTTCGATACGAGGAAGATCTTCGTTGGAGATTTGACCAGCCTGATTGTCCGTATCATAGTAGAAACCATCTTCGATAGCTGGACCAACTCCCAAGTGAATGTCTGGGAAAAGGCGACGAGCCGCTTGGGCGAACAAGTGGGCGGCTGAGTGACGCAAGATTGGAAGGGCATCTTCGTGGTCAGGTGTCACGATTTCGATGCTACCATCTTCAGTGATAGCACGAGTCGTGTCGATGAGTTTGCTGTTGAATTTACCAGCCAAGGCTTTTTTAGCGAGGGAATTGCTGATAGATTGGGCAATTTCAAAAGTAGTAACGCCAGATTCGAATTCACGAACAGCGCCATCTGGGAAAGTAATCTTAATCATGGTTTTCTCCTTAAATATTTATTCTATTTTTGTTGGACAATTTTAAGAGCCGAGCAACTTCTTCCGCAGTCTGATTCTCTGATTGACTACCATCTGTTACGAGGCTAGGATAGCCTAATCTCACCGCTTCCTTACGAACCATTTGAGCAAAAAGAATGTCTCGTTGCATCCAGTTTTCAAAAGCTTGATCAGGGTTGGTTGTACCCTCTAAGACATAAGGAACCCATTCTCTCTGTATATAATGCTTTTTTTGAAAATCAGCTGTCGGAGTCAAGCATAGATAGGATGATACTTGACATTCAAGCTCCTTTACCAAGTGAGGCAAAAGTCCTGCTCCCTCCACCAAGAGAGGTCTGTTTTGATTTTTTATCAAGTAAGATTTTACATAAGGAAAAATCTCTTCATAAAAGCACCATTCTTCATCTGCCATCTCTTCTGGCTTTCTCATCCAGATTTGTTCTGGATTTCTATCCTTCCTAAGAAGGCAAATTGGCTGTGAGTCTGCACTTGCTTGACTCATCATCTCTTCTACCAAATCATCCAGTTTGATATGAAGTAGTTGATACTGTCTAGCAAGAAGTGAGGCAATTGTTGACTTTCCACTACAAGGCGATCCGCCAATCATATAAAGCATCGTTCTTCCTCCTTCTGACAAAACAAAAAACGACATCCATAAAAGGACGTCGCAACGTGGTTCCACCTTCATTTATGTTCCTCAAAAAAGAGGGACACCTCTGATTGGCTCTAACGTGGCCACCGTTTTATGTTTTCATAAAAGTCAGTAGAGTAGTATCAGTTTAGGCTTTCTATGCGTTTCCAGCAACCACGCACTCTCTAGTAGAAAGGGACTAAGTGACTTGTCTCTATGCATTATTATAGCATGATTGCGAGAATTTTCAAGGTTTTTGTATAATTTTTTTGTTTTTCGCTCTCTGGAAGAGATGCTTGATACCCACACCAGAAACCAACCCAAGTAGGGCAAAGAGTTCATAGGCTAGGAAGTAAAGCAGGATGAACTCACCAAAGGTGATGATGGTAAAGCAATAGAGCAGACCAATGCTGAGTAGCCACCAAAGTGAGAAATGAAATCGATAGCTATAAAGTAGCGATACGATAAAGGTTACCAGAGGTGAAAAGAGGATGATGTTGTAAATGTATAGTCCCTTCAGTGTATATGGGTCAGAGATGAATAGAGAGAGGAGCTCATAGAGTGGCCAGTAAAAAAAGAAAATGACAAGGTAGTATGGGATATACTTAAGATAATTCCGCATGGCAATAGTCCTCCAATCTGCAAAAATTGAGAGATATTGTAGACCACATAATCCTAAATGAAGGGGAAATCTCTACTTATACTATAGCACAATTTGGAGGCTCTTACAATTTAATCCATTGATCAGTGATAGTGATCTTTTCGATTGTTTTCTGTTATAATACTAACAAAAGAAGTAAGTGAGATTAAGGAGAAAGAATGACCAAAATAGCAGTTCTTTCAGATATACATGGAAATACGACAGCCCTGGAAGCTGTTCTGGCTGATGCAAGAGCGGCAGAGGTAGACCAATACTGGCTTTTAGGAGATATTCTTATGCCAGGAACAGGACGTAGAAGGATCTTGGACCTCTTAGCTAGCTTGCCTATTACAGTAAGAGTTCTGGGAAATTGGGAGAATAGTCTCTGGCGAGGCCTGCATCGCAAGTTAGACCCTACAAAAGCGAGCCATCGTTATCTCCTGCGTCAAAGTCAGTACATCTTAGAGGAGGTCAGCCCTGAAGAAATCGAAGACCTCAATAATCAACCCATGCAAGTTCATCGTCAGTTTGGTGATTTGATGGTGGGAATCACTCACCATCTCCCTGATAAAAACTGGGGAAGAGAATTGATTCATACGGGAAAACAAGAAGATTTTGATAGATTGGTGACGAATCCACACACCTCTATCGCAGTATATGGCCATATTCATCAGCAGTTGCTTCGTTACGGAAGTGATGGACAGTTGATTCTTAATCCTGGTTCGATTGGGCAACCCTTCTTTTTAGATGCGAAGTTGCGTAAGGACCTGCGGGCCCAGTATATGATTTTAGAGTTTGATGAAGCAGGTTTGTCTGATGTTGATTTTCGTCGAGTGGATTATGATGTAGAAGCTGAATTGCAGTTGGCTAAGGATTTGAAGCTCCCCTATTTCCAGGTCTACTATGAAAGTTTGGTAAATGGGATTCACCATACTCATAACCACGAATTGTTAGGTCAGATTAGTGAACAAGAAGGTTATGATCAGGATGTTGAACTCTGGATGGAAAGAGACAAGAAAGATTGGTTTTAAGAGGACTTCTAGCTAGAAATCAGATAGTCTAGTGACTGCTGTTTCGCGATAAGTCGAACTGGATACGAATTGACGGCTTCTCAAATTTATGTTAGAATAACGGAATATAAATAATTTGAATCTCATACTAATTGATATTCAAAATAAGAGGAGACAGATAATGAAACCAGAAGAGTTACACGCTATTGCCTCGGAGTTGGGCTTGCAATTTGACGAAGATTCACGTTGTATTTATGGCACGCAGTCAGGCTATTTACTTTTCCTGCAAGAAACTGACGTGAAAAATCAGTTTCGACTTTGTGTCAGTGTGAGTTTGAATGGCAATCCTGCGGATTCAGAAGAAAATGAATTGGTTTGGGATGAGTTTAAGAGTGAATCTCTTCCAAACTTGTCGACCTTGTCTATCAACCAGTACCTTGTTTCTTTTGTCGTAAAAGGTGCCATGCGCAAATCAAAAACAATTGAAAAGTTACAGACACTCATAACAGACCTCGTAGCATTCCTTGAAACCCATCATTTCGTCCAAGTCTGTGCCTATAGCGGTCAGGAAGGCCCCGTTGGTCTCTATCAATTAGGTGATTCAATTTTCCTTATCAACGAGGAAAGCTATCAATTGCTGAAGAGCAATCTTCAGATTGAGGTGGATTCTTATCAAAACCAGAAGGAAAATGTTCTTCTTGGAGCAGTTGGAGCCTTGCTTGGAGCCTTGCTTGGTGGAGCAGTTGCTCTATTTATCGCACGTCTAGGTTATGTGGCTATGGTGGCGGGCATTGTTCTGGGGATTTGTACCATTAAAGGATATGAAATCCTTGGAAGAAAGGTATCTCGAAAGGGGATTGTGATTTCCTCTATTTGGATGGTGATTACTGTCTTTCTAGTGAATCAAATTGATTTGGCGATGGAAGTCGTTTCCAAACTAGGGGTTGAGTTTGCCTTTGCTTTCCGAGTGGTGAATGAATTAATCTTTAGCGGTGATTTCCCAGATAACTATTTTTATAATCTAGCTATGTTAGCTGTGTTTACCTTAGTTGGTGCTGGGGTGTCTATCAGCTCGGTTTGGTCAAGTCATAAAACAAAAGGGATTGTCCGTAAAATTGCATAAAAAATAAGTCTTTGTATTTCCTCCGCCGTTCCGGTTACCAAGAGGGATACAGGACTTTTTGCATGGAGAAGATAATCAGTCTATAATATTTGACAGGAAAACCAAAAACGGTATAATGTTTATACGGGAAAAGATGAATAAAATATCAATGAAAGGAGAAGAAAATGCAAATTTCAAGTCGATTTACAATTGCGACTCATATGATGATTATTATTGCAATGCAGGATACAGAAAGTAAAGTAACCAGCGATTTTCTTGCGGCCAGCGTTGGGGTCAATCCAGTCATTATCCGTAAGACTTTATCGCAACTCAAAAAAGCTGGATTGATTTCAGTTGCTCGTGGTACGGGAGGAACTGAGATAATAAAAGACCTTCAGGATATCAGCTTGTTGGATGTCTACCAAGCTGTGGAGTGTTTAGGAAAATCTGGTAAGCTCTTTAGTTTTCATGACAATCCAAATCCTAATTGCCCAATTGGTGCGAATATCCATGGGGTCTTGGATCAAAAACTGTTCGATGTTCAAGCAGCTATGGAAAACCAACTGCATCAGACAAGTTTGGCTCAGGTTGTAGCAGATGCTCAAGATAAAATGATTAAGTAAGGGGGCTAAGGTTCTCTTTTCTATTGCCCTTATGTAGCTAGGATGTAGCCGTGAAAGGAGGTAATAGACTACTTGCAATAGAATTTTTCTCTGGATAGTCAGAACCAAGGCCAGCGCTTAGTAGCAGTCAAAAACCAGCTCCCCACATGCATGGAGAGCTGGTTTCTTTATTCTGCGGCTTGTTGCCAACGTTTGGCTAGCATATGAGACAGGCTAGAAATGGCAAAGTTAAAGATAAAGTAAATCAAGGCAATCAGGATATAAAGACTGAAGACCTGCTCTGGTTCGAAATAGCGTCCCATGAGAATTTGGCTGGCGCCAAAGAGTTCTTGTAGGGCGATAACAGAGTAGAGGAGACTGGTATCCTTAATCACGGTTACAAACTGAGAAATGATGGCTGGCAGCATTTTACGGATCGCTTGTGGGAGAATGATGTAGTAGAGGATTTGGGCTGAAGTGAATCCTTGCGACATTCCTGCTTCGTACTGTCCCTTGTCTACGGCATTGAGACCACCTCGGATAATCTCAGCCAAGGCTGCTGAGGTAAAGAGGGTGAAGGCGGTAATGCCAGCTGGTGTCGACTTCATCTTGAAAACCAAAAAGATAGTGAAAATCCAGAGAAGATTGGGAACATTACGAACAAATTCGATGTAAATGCTGGAGATGATTCGCAAGACAGGATTTTTCCCATTTCTCATGACGGCTAGCACCGTTCCGATAAGGGTAGAGAGGACGATGGCAATCAGAGAAATGTAGAGGGTCAAGCCAAATCCTTTAAAGATAAAGACTAGGTTATCTGGGGTCAAAACTTCTAAAATAGATTCCATAGTAACCTCCTAAAGTGAATAGGCTTTTTTATTGGCTTGCTCCATCTTGCGACCAAACTGGGCAACAGGGAAGCAAAGGGCAAAGTAGAGAAGAGCAGCACCTAAAAAGGCAGGGATATAATTTCCGTTAAGAGCCGACCAAGATTTGGTCACAAACATCAAGTCTACTCCAGAGATGATGGCAACTGTCGAGGTATTTTTGATGAGATTAACGATTTGGTTGGTCAATGGAGGGAGAATGATACGGAAGGCCTGAGGCAAGATAATCAAGCGCATAGCACTGATATAGGTGAAACCTTGCGACAAGGCGGCCTCCATCTGACCGCTAGGAATAGACTGAATCCCTGAACGAATAACCTCAGCAATATAGGCGCCGTGATAGAGTCCCACGCAGAGAACAGCTGTCCAATAAATCGGAATCATGATGGTATGGTCACTGATAAGAGGTAGACCATAAAAAACGATGACAAACTGTACCAAGAGGGGAGTGTTTTGGTAAAATTCGACAAAGATACGAGCCAAAATTCTTAAAATTTGATGTTTGCTAGTTGATAGGACTCCAAAGAAGATACCCAAAACCATAGCGAGGATAAAGGAACCAACCGCTAGGGCAAGGGTGAAGAGGAAACCATTGAAAAATTGTCCAAAATCCTGAAAATAGGCTGTCCAAGATGATAAATCTGTCATGGGTTATCCTCCTTAATCTGCGGTATGGCTAGATGGTTTGAGCTTGTAACGGTCATAAAGCTTCTGCAAACTACCATCCTTGTTCCATTTAGTGACCAAGGTATCAAGATAATCGTTGAGCTCAGTATTTGATTTCTTGGTGACGATACCGTAGTCAGATGGCTTGAAACTATCTTCTAGTAGTTCTGTCCGTTTACTAATGTAGCCAGACAGGATAGAACGGTCCACGGAAAAGGCATCAATACGGTGAGCGTGAAGGGAAGTAATCAATTCTGGGTAGGAACCAAGTTCGACGAATTTAAAGGTTAGACCTTTCTTTTTCCCTAGTTCAGTAATCAGGCGTTGGGTGATGGAACCTTGAGCAACTCCGATCGTTTTACCGTTTAGGTCTTCAATGCTTTTGATATTGGCAGATTTGTTGACCAAAAATCCAGAAGCGTCCGTATAGTAGGGACTGGTGAAGTTGTATAGCTTTTTACGCTCATCTGTGATGGTGAAGGTCGCGATATCCATATCGACCTGTTCGTTGTCTAATAGTGGTCCGCGGGTTTGAGCGGTAACTGGAACGTAGCGAATCTTGACCTTGAGTTCGTCTGCAATCATCTTGGCCAAGTCCGTTTCAATACCAGAATAAGTCCCTGTCTTGGGATCTTTGTAGCCAAAATTAGGAACGTCTTGTTTGACACCAACAACTAGTTCGCCTCTTTTTTGAATGTCTGCGACACTGGTATCGGCCTGGACTGGTTTGGCAGCAGCAAGGCTGAAAAGGCTAATTAATAATGCGGATAAAAAGAATTTCTTTTTCATAGGCGCCTCCTTATTTGACTTTATCACTTTCGTGGTTGATGATTTTGCTGAGGAATTGTTGGGCACGAGGTTCGCTTGGATTGTCGAAAAAGTCATCGACATCTGTCGTATCCACCAAAACTTCTCCGTCGGCCATAAAGATGATACGGTCAGCAACTTCACGGGCAAAGCCCATTTCGTGGGTAACGATGATCATGTTCATCCCGTCATGCGCTAGTTTTTGCATAACTGCTAGTACATCACCGATAGTCTCAGGATCAAGAGCAGATGTTGGCTCATCAAAGAGGAGGAGTTCCGGACGCATAGCGAGACCGCGTGCGATGGCAATTCTCTGTTTTTGTCCACCAGACAGCATAGCTGGGTAGGAATCTTTCTTGTCCCACATATTTACAAATTCCAGATATTTTTGGGCTGTTTTTTCAGCTTCTTTTTTATCAATTCCAAGAACTTTTATGGGTGCGAGTGTTACATTTTCTAACACTGTTTTGTGTGGATAAAGGTTAAAATGTTGAAAAACCATGCCGACTTCCTTACGAAGAGGAACTAAATCTTTCTGACTGGCACCTGCTACTTGATGTCCATTGACTAGGAGACTTCCTTTGTCAACAGCCTCCAAACCATTAATCGTACGGATAAGAGTAGACTTACCAGAGCCAGAAGGTCCAAGCAGGACAACAACTTGTCCTTTTTCAAAACGGAGATTGATGTCGCGGAGTGCGTGGTAGTCTCCGTAATATTTTTCGACGTTTTTAAATTCTACTAAAGCCATGAGAGATCTCCTTTGTGTTAGATTTTATAACATGATTCTACAACAAAAGAATGTTCTTGTCAAATCATATCTGAAAAAAATTCACTAAAATATTATAAAAAAGCAATCTGGATAGAGAAAATGCCTAAATCATGTTATAATGAAACGATAGAATTCTTAGAAAGAGTGGATGTTTTTTTGATAACTCCTACTTATGAATGGCAGTTTGCCCCGCAGGTTGAAGATGCGGATTTTACAAAGATAGCCAAGAAGGCTGGACTGGGTCCTGAGGTGGCTCGGTTATTATTTGAAAGAGGGATTCAGAACCAAGAAAGTCTGAAGAAGTTTTTAGAACCTTCCTTGGAGGACTTGCATGACCCTTATCTGCTCCATGATATGGATAAGGCAGTGGAACGGATTCGTCAGGCCATTGAAGAAGGGGAAAATATTCTCATCTATGGAGACTACGATGCGGATGGCATGACTTCAGCGTCGATTGTGAAGGAAAGTTTGGAACAGCTTGGCGCTGAGTGCCGTGTTTACCTTCCTAATCGCTTTACAGATGGCTATGGACCTAATGACAGTGTTTATAAATACTTTATCGAGCAAGAAGGAATTTCCTTGATTGTGACGGTGGACAATGGGGTTGCTGGTCACGAAGCTATTGATTTTGCCCAGTCTATGGGAGTAGATGTCATTGTGACCGACCACCATTCCATGCCTGAAACCCTACCTGATGCCTATGCGATTGTTCATCCCGAGCATCCAGATGCAGACTATCCTTTTAAACAGTTGGCTGGTTGCGGAGTGGCCTTCAAGCTGGCTTGCGCTCTTTTAGAAGAAGTACAAGTGGAACTGCTTGATTTGGTTGCCATCGGAACTATTGCCGATATGGTGAGCTTGACGGATGAAAACCGTATTTTGGTCCAATATGGTCTGGAGATGCTGGGGCATACTCAGCGCATTGGACTACAAGAAATGCTGGACATGGCTGGGATTGCTGCTAATGAAGTAACAGAAGAAACGATTGGTTTCCAGCTTGCACCGCGTTTGAATGCTTTGGGGCGTTTGGATGATCCCAATCCTGCCATTGATTTGCTGACTGGATTTGATGATGAGGAAGCGCACGAGATTGCCCTCATGATTCATCAGAAAAACGAAGAGCGCAAGGAAATCGTTCAGTCAATCTATGAAGAAGCTAAGACCATGGTGGATCCTGAGAAGAAGGTCCAGGTCTTGGCAAAGGAAGGTTGGAATCCTGGAGTTCTGGGTATCGTGGCTGGCCGCTTGCTGGAAGAACTAGGGCAGACGGTCATCGTTCTTAACATAGAGGACGGTCGTGCCAAGGGCAGTGCTCGTAGCGTGGAAGCTGTCGATATTTTTGAAGCCTTGGATCCCCATCGAGACCTCTTTATCGCCTTTGGCGGCCATGCTGGTGCAGCAGGGATGACGCTAGAGGTTGAGAAACTCTCAGATTTATCTCAGGTTTTGGAAGACTATGTCCGTGAAAAAGGTGCAGATGCTAGTGGCAAGAATAAGTTAAATCTAGATGAAGAGCTAGACTTGGAGACGCTTAGCTTGGAAACGGTCAAAAGTTTTGAACGTTTGGCACCTTTTGGAATGGACAATCAGAAACCTGTCTTTTATATCAAGGATTTTCAGGTCGAAAGTGCCCGTACTATGGGGGCAGGCAATGCCCACCTCAAACTAAAAATTTCCAAGGGTGAGGCGAGTTTTGAAGTGGTAGCCTTTGGACAAGGTAGATGGGCGACAGAGTTTGCTCAAACCAAGAATCTAGAATTGGCAGTCACCTTGTCTGTCAACCAATGGAATGGGCAAACTGCCCTCCAGTTGATGATGGTAGATGCGCGTGTGGAAGGTGTTCAACTCTTTAACATTCGTGGGAAGAACGCAGTCTTGCCAGAAGGGGTTCCAGTCTTGGATTTCTCTGAAGAGGTGCCAGATTTAGCGACTAGTGATGCTGTGGTTGTGAAAACCATTCCCGAGGATATTACCTTGCTGAAGGCCATTTTTCAGGAACAGCATTTCTCTGCTGTCTATTTCAAAAATGACATTGACAAGGCCTACTATCTGACAGGTTATGGAACTAGAGAGCAGTTTGCAAAATTGTACAAGACCATTTACCAGTTCCCAGAGTTTGATATTCGCTACAAGCTCAAAGATTTGGCAACTTATCTCAATATCCAACAAATCTTGCTAGTCAAGATGATCCAAGTATTTGAAGAGCTGGGCTTTGTAACTATCAAAGATGGTGTCATGACAGTCAATAAAGAAGCACCGAAAAGGGAAATTTCTGAAAGTCAGATTTACCAAAATCTCAAACAGACCGTCAAATACCAGGAAATGATGGCGCTGGGTACCGTGCAAGAAATGTATGATTTTTTAATGGAGTAATAGATAGAAAGGGACTGAGATGACCTATCTCGGTCTCTTTTTGACGGATAAATGCTTGGTGTGGGAGTGGTTGAGAAGACGGTCTTTTGAGTGGTTTACTGATGTAAAGATTGGGGAAAACGATTCATTTTTTATTCTCTTCTATCACTTTATACGATGTCTGCTTTTAAACCTTATGTAGTAAAAGTATAAATTTTTGTAACATGACTAAAATATAACTCTAAACGAACTGACATGTAAATCAAGTATGATTTTCCTATCAAGAAAATATAAGGGGAATCTAGTTATGAAAAAAACAGTTACGAAACTGACTCTTGGTTTGACTTCTACCGCTATTTTAGCTACAGTTGGGGCTCAAACTGTGCATGCGAACTCTTACGTTGTCCAAGACGGTGATTCATTTTATGCCATTGCAACTGCAAACGGCATGGATCCGCATGAGTTGGCAGCTTTGAATGGAAAAACCATCTTTGACACTATCCACCCAGGCGATGTATTGGAAGTGAGTGGTTCCGCTCAGGCTAGCTCTACCTACAGTGCTCCAGCTAGCACTGCGAATGTGGTATCAGATACAGAGGACGTTGTCGAAAAGACTCCGACAAACTATGGAAACTCATACCCTGTTGGTCAGTGTACATGGGGTGTGAAAGAATTGGCGCCTTGGGCTAGCAACTGGTGGGGAAATGCCAACACGTGGGCAATCTACGCGAGTGCTCAAGGCTATAAGACAGGAAGTGTTCCAGTAGTAGGAGCAATCGCCGTTTGGGACGGTGGTGAATATGGACATGTTGCTTATGTAACAGATGTTCAAAGTGAAAACTCTATCCAGGTATTGGAAGCAAACTACAGACGTCAAAAGCAGATTGCAAATTACCGTGGCTTCTTTAATCCTCATGAATTTTTAGGAAACGTCACTTATATCTATCCAAACTAAAGATGATAAAAAGATTTAGAATTTCTAAGTCTTTTTTCTTTTTGAAAAAATTTCCTATCGATAACCTCCATCTTAGTGGCTAATTGCTGAAAATTTTTTAGATTTTGAAGCGAACAGGAAATTCTCGCTTTTGGATGTAGATAAACCATGTCTTTGTGGAAAATAGTTCTCAAGTCGAGAGGTAAAAGCAAGTTTTTTGAACTAAAAGAGAAATTTAGAGTTCGAGAAAGGTATCTGAAATCAAATTGATTCAGAAAGTCCATAGTTTTGATGGTACAATCGTTCCATTATCTTCGATGAAGGCTCCAAAAGAGAAGTCAAAGTAAAAGAATTCGATTCACAGTAGTGACTAATCTCTAGTTAAAAACCTATCTTCGTTTTGAAAATAATCAAAAAAATGGTATAATGGTAGGAAAAGATTCGGCTGAAAGTTTTAGAACTTTTAGAATAAGAGGGTGAATCTACCCTATAATCAAGATAAATTAAGTTTCGGAGGAAAAATGAGTAATATTAGTTTAACAACACTAGGTGGTGTACGAGAAAATGGGAAAAATATGTACATTGCTGAGATTGGAAATTCAATTTTTGTTTTGGATGCGGGGCTTAAATACCCTGAAAATGAACAACTAGGTGTTGATGTCGTCATTCCAAATATGGACTACCTTTTTGAAAATAGCGACCGTATCGCTGGGGTCTTCTTGACCCACGGACATGCGGATGCTATTGGTGCCCTGCCTTACCTTTTGGCAGAGGCTAAGGTGCCTGTGTTTGGCTCTGAGTTGACCATCGAGTTGGCAAAACTCTTTGTTAAAGGCAATGATGCTGTTAAGAAATTCAATGATTTCCATGTGATTGATGAGGATACGGAGATTGACTTTGGAGGAACTGAGGTTTCCTTCTTCCGTACAACTCACTCCATCCCAGAAAGTTTGGGAGTCGTCTTGAAAACTCCAAAAGGTAGCATTGTTTACACAGGGGACTTCAAGTTTGACCAGACAGCTAGTGAATCCTATGCGACGGATTTTGCTCGTTTGGCAGAAATCGGTCGTGATGGTGTCTTGGCGCTCCTCAGTGATTCAGCCAATGCAGACAGCAATATCCAAGTGGCGAGTGAGAGTGAAGTTGGAGACGAAATTACCCAGACCATTGCAGACTGGGAAGGTCGTATCATCGTTGCAGCAGTTGCCAGCAACCTTTCTCGTATCCAGCAGGTTTTTGATGCTGCTGCGGATACAGGTCGTCGAGTTGTTTTGACTGGATTTGATGTTGAAAATATCGTCCGCACAGCGATTCGTCTCAAAAAATTGTCTCTAGCCAACGAAAGTCTCTTGATCAAACCCAAAGACATGTCTCGTTTTGAAGACCATGAGTTGATTATTCTCGAGACGGGTCGTATGGGTGAGCCGATTAATGGACTTCGTAAGATGTCTATTGGACGCCACCGTTATGTGGAAATCAAGGACGGGGACTTGGTTTATATCGTAACCACTCCATCTATCGCCAAAGAAGCTGTCATGGCGCGTGTGGAAAATATGATTTACCAAGCTGGTGGTGTGGTAAAACTCATTACCCAGAGCTTGCGGGTATCCGGACACGGGAATGCGCGTGATTTGCAGTTGATGATCAATCTCTTGCAACCCAAGTATCTCTTCCCTATCCAAGGGGAATACCGTGAGTTAGATGCGCATGCCAAGGCTGCCATGGCAGTTGGAATGTTGCCAGAGCGTATCTTCATCCCTAAAAAGGGAACGACCATGTCTTATGAACATGGAGACTTTGTTCCAGCTGGAGCAGTTTCTGCAGGTGATGTCTTGATTGACGGAAATGCCATCGGAGATGTTGGAAATGTCGTCCTTCGTGATCGTAAGGTCTTGTCAGAGGATGGAATCTTTATCGTGGCGATCACGGTCAACCGTCGTGAGAAGAAAATTGTGGCTAAGGCTCGGGTCCATACGCGTGGATTTGTTTATCTCAAGAAGAGCCGCGATATTCTCCGTGAAAGCTCAGAATTGATTAACCAAACGGTAGAAGAGTATCTTCAAGGTGATGACTTTGACTGGGCAGATCTCAAAGGCAAGGTTCGTGATAATCTGACCAAGTACCTCTTTGATCAAACCAAGCGTCGTCCAGCAATCTTGCCAGTCGTGATGGAAGCAAAATAATAAGCAGAATACCTACAGAAAAAGTCGAAATTCGGCTTTTTCTTATAGAATAGTAAAAGGAGACAACCATGGCAGTTATGAATATTGAGTATTACTCAGAAGTTTTGGATATGGAGTGGGGTGTTACCGTACTCTATCCAGATGCTAGTCGGGTGACTGAACCAGATTGCACAGATATTCCTGTCCTTTATCTTTTGCACGGAATGTCAGGAAATCAAAATAGCTGGCTCAAACGTACCAATGTCGAACGCTTGTTGCGCGGAACCAATCTCATTGTTATCATGCCCAATACTAGCAATGGCTGGTACACAGATACTCAGTATGGCTTTAACTACTATACTGCTCTAGCAGAAGAACTCCCCCAAGTCATGAAACGTTTCTTCCCCAATATGACCAGCAAGCGAGAAAAAACTTTCATAGCAGGCCTATCCATGGGTGGATATGGTTCCTTCAAACTCGCTCTATCGACGAATCGTTTTTCTCAAGCGGCTAGTTTTTCTGGTGCGCTCAGTTTTCAGGATTTTTCTCCTGAAAGTCAGGATCTGGGATCGCTTGCCTACTGGAGAGGAGTTTTTGGAGAGATTAAAGACTGGACAGCTAGTCCTCATTCGCTTGAAAGCGTGGCTGCAAAATCCGATAAAAAGACCAAACTTTGGGCTTGGTGTGGTGAACAAGACTATCTCTACTCAGCTAATAAGCTCGCTGTGAAAAACCTCAAAAAGCTTGGTTTTGAAGTGACATATAGTCATAGTGCCGGCACTCACGAATGGTACTACTGGGAAAAACAATTGGAGCGTTATTTAGCTACTCTACCAATTAACTTTGTTTTGGAAAAGCGCTTATCTTAATTTTAGGTTTCTTTCAGTTTTTTTGAGTAAAATAGAGAATCTATCTTGATTATGGGAGACCATCGATTTTAAGATAGATTCTTATTTTTATGAAAGGTGGAGCGTCATGTTCTGGATTATTCGATTATTGTTCCGATTTCTTTTGGGAATTTGGCGTTTCTTTTGGCGTCTGGTTTGGACTGTGGTCATTCTACTGCTCATTGCCTTTGGAGTGGTTTGGTATCTGACAGGTGATTTTCATTCTGCGGTCAATCAAGTTGAAAAAATGAGTAAGATTGGTCAAGGTGGCTGGAATCAGTGGAAGGAGACGGGAACGCTGGAAGTCTTGTCTCAGACAGACAGTCACCAACATGCAGAAGGCAAGTGGGCTCAGGCTTCAGCTCGCATCTATATTGAACCTCAAATGGATGAGACCTTCCAAGGTGCCTATGCAGAAGCCATAAAAAACTGGAATCAAACGGGAGCCTTCACCTTTGAGGTGGTTGCGGATCCTAGTCAGGCAGATATTGTGGCAAGTGAAATGAATGATGGATCGACTGCTGTAGCAGGTCAAGCCGAGAGTCAAACCAATTTGTTAACCAAACAATTTATATCTGTAACAGTTCGCTTGAATCACTATTATCTATCCAATCCAAGTTATGGTTATTCTTATGAACGAATCGTGCACACTGCAGAGCACGAGCTGGGGCATGCCATCGGATTGGATCATACCAACGAGACTTCTGTTATGCAGCCTGCCGGCTCCTACTATGGGATTCAGGCTCAGGATGTAAAGGCTGTTCAAAAACTCTATACCAGTAGCGACTAGATGAAGTCAGTGCAATCCGAAATGAAATCAAAGCTCCTCCAACAAGTGATTGGTGGGGCTTTTTGTTCGTCCTGTTACGGCCTTTTTGCTATAATGGAACTATGAATAACTTGATCAAATCAAAACTGGAGCTCTTGCCAACTAGTCCTGGATGCTACATTCACAAGGATAAAAATGGCACCATTATCTATGTCGGAAAGGCTAAAAATCTGCGCAACCGTGTGCGCTCCTATTTCCGTGGAAGTCACGATACCAAGACTGAGGCTCTGGTATCTGAAATTGTGGATTTTGAATTTATCGTCACTGAGTCCAATATTGAGGCACTTCTCCTAGAAATCAACCTGATCAAGGAAAATCAGCCCAAGTACAATATCATGCTCAAGGATGATAAGTCCTATCCTTTCATCAAAATCACCAATGAGCGTTATCCTCGCTTGATTATCACCCGTCAGGTTAAAAAGGACGGTGGTCTCTACTTTGGTCCCTATCCAGATGTAGGGGCAGCAAATGAAATCAAGCGACTACTGGACCGAATTTTTCCTTTTCGCAAGTGTACTAATCCACCGTCTAAGGTCTGTTTTTACTACCATATCGGCCAGTGTATGGCCCATACTATCTGTAAAAAAGATGAGGCCTATTTCAAGTCCATGGCTCAGGAGGTTTCTGATTTCCTAAAAGGGCAGGATGATAAAATCATTGATGATCTCAAGGGCAAGATGGCAAAGGCGGCTCAAAGTATGGAGTTTGAACGTGCGGCGGAATACCGTGATCTGATTCAGGCTATTGGAACACTTCGAACCAAGCAACGGGTTATGGCAAAGGATCTCCAAAATCGGGATGTCTTTGGCTACTATGTGGACAAGGGTTGGATGTGTGTCCAGGTCTTCTTTGTTCGTCAAGGCAAGCTCATTGAGCGGGATGTCAATCTCTTCCCCTACTACAATGATCCGGATGAGGACTTCTTGACCTATGTGGGACAATTCTATCAAGAAAAATCTCACCTGGTTCCCAATGAGGTGCTGATTCCGCAGGATATAGATGAAGAAGCCGTCAAGGCCTTGGTGGATACCAAGATTCTCAAACCCCAGCGTGGAGAGAAAAAACAACTGGTCAATCTAGCCATAAAAAATGCCCGTGTTAGTCTGGAGCAGAAGTTCAATCTGCTAGAAAAATCTGTTGAAAAGACCCAAGGAGCTATTGAAAATCTGGGACGCTTGCTCCAAATACCGACTCCGGTTCGTATCGAGTCCTTTGATAACTCTAATATCATGGGAACCAGTCCTGTTTCAGCCATGGTGGTCTTTGTCAACGGTAAACCGAGTAAAAAAGACTACCGTAAGTACAAGATAAAAACGGTTGTAGGTCCAGATGACTATGCTAGTATGCGAGAGGTTATTCGCAGGCGTTATGGTCGAGTTCAACGAGACGGTTTGACTCCTCCTGATTTGATTGTCATTGATGGGGGACAAGGTCAAGTCAATATCGCAAAGCAGGTCATCCAAGAAGAGCTAGGTTTGGACATTCCCATTGCTGGTCTGCAAAAGAATGACAAGCACCAAACCCACGAGCTGCTCTTTGGAGAACCGCTGGAAGTGGTAGAGCTGTCTCGCAATTCTCAGGAATTTTTCCTCCTCCAACGCATCCAAGATGAGGTGCACCGCTTTGCTATCACTTTCCACCGGCAACTGCGCTCCAAAAATTCCTTTTCATCACAACTGGATGGGATTGAAGGATTAGGACCTAAACGCAAGCAGAATCTTATGAAGCATTTCAAGTCTCTCACTAAAATCAAGGAAGCTAGTGTGGATGAGATTGTCGAAGTTGGTGTGCCAAGAGCAGTCGCAGAAGCTGTTCAGAGAAAGTTGAACCCGCAGGAAGAAGTGGAGTTGGCTCAAGTAGCGGAAGAGAGAGTAGATTACCAAACGGAAGGAAATCATTATGAACCATAAAATCGCAATTTTATCAGATATTCATGGAAATGTGACTGCCTTAGAAGCAGTGATTGCAGATGCTAAAGCTCACGGAGTCAGTGAATATTGGCTTCTGGGAGATATTTTTCTACCTGGTCCAGGTGCAAATGATCTGGTCGCTCTGCTAAAAGACCTTCCTATCACAGCAAGTGTTCGAGGCAATTGGGATGATTGTGTCCTTGAGGCTTTAGATGGGCAATATGGATTAGAAGACCCACAGGAAGTTCAGCTCTTGCGTATGACACAGTATTTGATGGAGCGAATGGATCCTGAAACGATTGACTGGCTACGAAGCTTACCTATGCTAGAAAAGAAAGAAGTTGATGGACTGCGCTTTTCTCTTTCTCATAATTTGCCTGAAAAAAACTATGGTGGTGACTTGTCTGTTGGAAATAACACAGCTAAATTTGACCAACTTCTAGATGAGGAAACCGACGTGGCAGTCTATGGTCATGTTCACAAGCAGTTGCTTCGTTATGGAAGTCAAGGGCAACAAATCATCAATCCAGGTACGATTGGCATGCCCTATTTTGACTGGGAGGCGTTAAAAAATCACCGTGCCCAGTATGCCGTGATAGAAGTAGAAGATGGGGAATTGGTAAACATTCTATTCCGAAAAGTTTCTTATGATTATGAAGCGGAGTTAGAATTGGCCAAGTCCAAGGGGCTTCCTTTTATCGAAATGTATGAAGAACTACGCCGAGATGACAACTATCGGGGGCACAATCTAGAACTCTTAGCTAGTTTAATTGAAAAGCATGGGTATGTAGAGGATGTGAAGAAATTTTTGGAGGCTATAAAGTCAAAATATAAGATAGACTAGTTTCTTTAAACCCCTGAAAATTAGTTGAAATTGGATGGGGAAAAAACTGGTTTTAATGATAAGTTTAAATCCATGGCTTCATCCGTGTTCCAATTTCTTTCTATGAAAAATCTCTGCAAGCTCTTTCAAAATATGGTAGAATGGATGCAGTAGAATTAGAAAAGGAAATCGATTATGAAATTTCTTGAATTAAATAAAAAACGTCATGCGACTAAGCATTTCACTGATAAGCCGGTGGATCCCAAAGATGTACGTACGGCTATCGAAATCGCAACCTTGGCACCAAGTGCCCACAACAGCCAGCCTTGGAAATTTGTGGTTGTTCGTGAGAAAAATGCTGAATTGGCAAAATTGGCATACGGTTCGAACTTTGAGCAGGTTTCTTCAGCTCCTGTAACCATTGCCTTGTTTACCGACACAGATTTGGCCAAACGTGCCCGCAAGATTGCCCGAGTTGGTGGTGCTAACAATTTCTCAGAAGAGCAACTTCAATATTTTATGAAGAATCTGCCAGCGGAATTTGCGCGTTACAGTGAACAACAAGTCAGCGACTACCTAGCTCTCAATGCAGGTTTGGTTGCCATGAACTTGGTTCTGGCTTTGACAGACCAGGGAATCGGTTCTAACATTATCCTTGGATTTGATAAATCAAAAGCCAACGAAGTTTTGGACATCGAAGACCGTTTCCGCCCAGAACTCTTGATTACGGTAGGTTACACTGGCGAAAAATTGGAACCAAGCTACCGCTTGCCAGTGGATGAAATCATCGAGAAAAGATAGAAAGAAGAAAAAATGACAGCAATTGATTTTACAGCAGAAGTAGAAAAACGCAAAGAAGACCTTTTGGCTGACTTGTTTAGCCTTTTAGAAATTAACTCCGAACGTGATGATAGTAAGGCCGATGCTGAGCATCCATTTGGACCTGGTCCGGTAAAAGCCTTAGAAAAATTCCTTGAAATCGCAGACCGTGATGGCTATCCAACTACCAATGTCGACAACTATGCTGGACATTTTGAGTTTGGTGATGGAGAAGAAGTTCTTGGAATTTTTGCCCACATGGACGTGGTGCCTGCTGGTAGCGGTTGGGACACAGATCCTTACACACCAACTATCAAAGATGGTCGCCTTTATGCGCGTGGAGCTTCGGACGACAAGGGGCCTACAACAGCTTGTTACTATGGTTTGAAAATCATCAAAGAATTGGGCCTTCCAACTTCTAAGAAAGTTCGCTTCATCGTCGGAACAGACGAAGAATCAGGTTGGGCAGACATGGACTACTACTTTGAACATGTAGGCCTTGCCAAACCAGACTTTGGTTTCTCACCTGACGCTGAATTCCCTATCATCAATGGTGAAAAAGGAAACATCACAGAATACCTTCACTTTGCAGGTGAAAATACAGGTGCAGCTCGTCTTCACAGTTTCACAGGTGGATTGCGTGAAAACATGGTACCTGAGTCAGCAACTGCCGTTGTTTCAGGTGATTTAGCTGACTTGCAAGGGAAGCTAGACGCCTTCGTTGCAGAGAACAAACTCAGAGGAGAAATTCAAGAAGAGAACGGTCGGTACAAGGTGACTGTAATTGGTAAATCAGCTCACGGTGCTATGCCTGCTTCAGGTGTCAATGGTGCAACTTATCTTGCCCTCTTCCTTAGCCAATTTGCTTTTGAAGGACCTGCAAAAGACTACCTTGACATTGCTGGTAAGATTCTTTTGAATGACCACGAAGGTAAAAACTTGAAAGTTGCTCATGTAGATGAAAAGATGGGTGCCCTTTCTATGAATGCGGGTGTCTTCCGCTTTGATGAAACAAGTGCTGACAATACGATTGCCCTTAACTTCCGTTATCCAAAAGGAACAAGCCCAGAGCAGATCAAGTCAATCCTTGAAAACTTGCCAGTTGCTTCTGTTAGCCTTTCTGAACACGGTCACACCCCTCACTATGTGCCAATGGAAGATCCGCTTGTGCAAACCTTGTTGAATGTCTATGAAAAACAAACTGGTCTTAAAGGTCACGAACAAGTCATCGGTGGTGGTACCTTTGGTCGTTTGCTGGAACGTGGGGTTGCCTATGGTGCCATGTTCCCGGACTCAATCGATACCATGCACCAAGCCAATGAATTTATCGCCTTGGACGATCTCTTCCGAGCAGCAGCAATTTATGCAGAAGCTATTTATGAATTGATCAAATAAAACGATAGAAGTCTGAGATGTTATGCTTGGACTTCTTTTTGGAGGGAAAACAGATGTCTCAAATCGAAAGAATCAAGCAAGCCATTATGGCGGATCCACAGAATACCAGCTATACCGAACGCGGAATAGAGCCACTCTTTGCAGCGCCAAAGACAGCTCGCATCAATATTGTCGGTCAGGCTCCTGGACTTAAAACACAAGAAGCAGGGATTTATTGGAAGGATAAGAGTGGTGACCGCTTGCGGGACTGGCTAGGTGTGGATGAAGATACCTTTTACAATTCGGGTTATTTTGCAGTATTGCCCATGGATTTCTACTTTCCGGGGCATGGCAAGTCAGGTGATCTTCCACCTCGTAAAGGCTTTGCCGAAAAATGGCATCCGCAACTCTTGCAAGAGTTGCCCGATATCCAATTAACTCTCTTGATTGGGCAGTATGCCCAAGCCTATTATTTACATGAGAAAGTTAGTGGCAAGGTGACAGAGAGAGTAAAACATTACCAGAACTACTTACCAACCTATTTTCCTCTAGTTCATCCCTCACCACGAAATCAAATCTGGATGGCTAAAAATCCTTGGTTTGAGTCAGAAGTAGTGCCAGATTTGAAAAAAAGAATTAGAACGATTTTAGGAGAAAAAGAATGAAAGAAATTTCCTTCGATGAATTTTACCAGCTTTACCAGAAAGGGTCCCTTTCCGTTTTAGACGTGAGAGAAGTAGAAGAATTCGAGACGCTTCATTTAGAAGGTGCTCAGAATCTTCCGCTCAGTCAATTGGCTGATACTTATGAACAACTAAACAAAGACAAGCTTTACTACGTGATTTGTAAATCAGGAATGCGTTCAGCACGTGCTTGTCAATTTCTAGCTGAACAGGGTTATGATGTTATCAATGTCCAAGGTGGAATGACGGCCTTTGAAAATCTTTAAAGCTATATAGCGATAGAACCTAATCTTCCCTTGCTCGGTTCCAACTGAGTGAGGGATTTTGTTTTTAGATAATTCTTATTTTTAAAAATATTGAAAACATTCAATGATTAATTTTGGATACTTTTTTCAGAGTCTTAATCATGGTATACTAGGTCAGTATTTTAGAAATATGAAGGAGATTATTATGGCTAAAAAAGGTGCCCTAACAGGCTTGCTCCTGTTTGGAATATTTTTTGGTGCGGGAAACTTGATTTTTCCGCCTTCTCTAGGTGCCCTATCTGGAGAACAGTTTCTTCCTGCTATCGCAGGTTTTGTATTTTCGGGTGTCGGGATTGCTGTCCTAACGCTCATCATCGGAACGCTAAACCCTAAAGGTTATATTCACGAGATTTCTAAGAAAATCTCACCTTGGTTTGCAACGCTTTATCTTGCAGTCCTCTATCTATCGATTGGCCCCTTCTTTGCCATTCCGCGTACAGCAACAACAGCTTATGAAGTTGGGATTAGCCCCCTCTTGTCTGAAGCAAATAAAGGCCTAGGATTGATTATCTTTACTGTGTTGTATTTTGCAGCAGCCTATCTGATTTCACTCAATCCATCAAAGATTTTGGATCGAATCGGACGTGTTTTAACGCCAGTCTTTGCTTTGTTGATCGTTATCTTGGTTGTACTAGGTGCCTTCAAATACGGTGGAACAAGTCCTCAAACTGCGTCAGCTGCTTATCAAGCTTCTGCTTTTGGGACAGGTTTCCTAGAAGGTTATAATACCTTGGATGCCCTTGCCTCAGTTGCCTTTAGTGTGATTGCAGTTCAAACTTTGAAACAACTTGGATTCTCCAGTAAGAAAGAATACATTTCAACTATTTGGGTGGTTGGTATCGTTGTTGCCCTTGCCTTCAGTGCTCTCTATATTGGTCTAGGATTCCTTGGAAATCACTTCCCAGTACCGGCAGAAGCCATGAAGGGTGGAACACCAGGTGTTTATATCTTGTCACAAGCAACTCAGGAAATCTTTGGTTCAACAGCTCAACTCTTCCTTGCTGTTATGGTAACTGTAACCTGCTTCACAACGACGGTTGGCTTGATTGTGTCGACAGCTGAATTCTTTAATGGACGTTTCCCACAAATCAGCTACAAGGTCTATGCAACTGCCTTTACCTTAATTGGATTTGCCATTGCAAACCTCGGTCTGGATGCGATCATCAAGTACTCAATTCCAGTATTGGTAATCTTGTATCCAATCACTATTGCCATTGTGATGATTGTGATTGTTAATAAGTTTGTACCCCTATCAAAACCGGGTATGCAACTAACAATGGGAGTTGTCACAGCAATCGCTGTTGCAAGTGTTCTTGGAAGCTCCTTTAAGATTGAGTTTCTAGAAAATCTGATTAATGCCCTTCCGTTTGCGTCCGCCTCTCTTCCATGGCTAGTGCCAGCTATTATAGGAATCTTGCTTTCATTGGTTCTACCAAACAAACAAGAGAGTGATGTTTTTGAGATGGAATAAAAAAATTCTTGGTCATCGACCAAGAATTTTTTGTATGAGCACGACTCATTAGTTGGTTTGTTCGGTATAACCAGCCTCTTTAAGCTTTTTTTTCGAAGCAGCAAAGCTTACACGGTTTCCAATACCATAATATTCATTCGGCATTGCTTTTTTCAATTCGTCAAGACTTGCGACAGACATGTCAACCTCGATGTTTTGGATAACTTTTTCATCTTGAATTTCAACTTTTTGTGTAACCCCTTTGACCCCTTCATAACCTTTATTAGTATCGTCAACAATTTGCTTAATACCTTCCGCGGTATTATTAAGTTTCTCAGGGTCAAATACATTATGAGCAGTTTGTTTTACAACATCATCCCCCTTTACAGTATAAGTCAAGGTAGAATGAATTCCAGGTTTGCTATTGTGGACAAATGTGTGGGTTTCTGTCTCAGCTTTCTTTTCAGATGATTGTTGGCTGCTCTGCTTGGTCTCGCTTGACTGAGCAGTTTTGTCTTCCTTGGCACTACTATTGGTAGGGGTTGATGCTTGTTTGGAACATCCGAGTAGGAGGACAAGTGAAGCCACAAGGGCTAGTGAAGTTTTAACATAAGTTTTCATAGAATTTCCTTTCATAATCAAAGTATTTTGTATTATAACATGATTCTACTACAAAATCAACTAGACCTCCCCTCTCATATGGCCTGACAACGAATAGAAACTAGTCTGACAATTAAAGTTTTATCTCTATCTATTTCAAAGAACTTTTATCGTATGGCTTTATAAGTGTGTGAAGTTTTAAATGCACTTTTTATGGGACTGAGAGGGGGCTATTGGACTCATCGGTCAGGACTATAAAAAAATCCCCCAAGAGTTAGAGTTGTGTCTAACTTTTGGGGTGGACCTATACTAGTCTATTTGGAATTTTAGGAGATTAGTTCGCCTTTTCTGTGAATCCCATCTTTTCGAGAGATTTCTTCGAGTTTGAAAAGCTTACACGATTTCCAATACCAGAAAATTCTTCAGGAAGTGCTTTTCTAAGTTCGCTAATGCTTGCAACTGAGAAGTCAACTTCGAGATCTTGAACAACTTTTCCATCTTTGATTTCAATCGTTTGTTTAACACCTTTTAGCCCGTAATAACCTTTATAGGTATCCTCGAGTGTACTCTTGACATCTTCTGGAGTTGCACCAAGGATTTCAGGATCAGCAATGTTATGAGCTGATTGCTTGATAACATTGTCCCCCTCTACAGTATAAATCAAGGTTGAATCAATCCCTGGCTTAGTTTTGTTTACAAAGGTATGTGTTTTAGTTGTTTCTTTCTTTTCAGATGATTGTTCAGTGCTTTGTTTGCTCTCACTTGACTGAGTTGTTGTGTCTTCTTTAGTACTGCTGCTAGCAGTTGTTGATGCTTGTTTGGAACATCCGAGCAGGAGAACAAGTGAAGCCACAAGGGCTAGTGATACTTTAAAGTATGATTTCATATTTGTTACTTTCCTTTCATAATCAAAGTATTTGTATTATAACATGGATCTATAGTGAAAGCAACTAAACACAGTTTTTCTCCTTTTGAGAAGGAGTCTGACTAGAAAAATGTTATAATGGTAGGAAAGAGGTGAAGAAATGAATCAGACTATAAACTATATCAAAGAACTAACCGCTATTGCATCTCCAACAGGCTTTACTCGTGAGATTTCAGACTACCTAGTCCATACTTTAGAAGAGCTTGGTTACCAGCCTGTTCGTACAGCTAAGGGTGGTGTCAATGTGACCATTAAAGGTCAAAATGATGACCAACACCGCTATGTGACTGCCCATGTGGATACGCTGGGTGCTATTGTCCGTGCAGTCAAATCAGATGGCCGTCTCAAATTGGACCGTATCGGTGGTTTCCCTTGGAACATGATTGAAGGTGAGAATTGTACGGTTCATGTGGCTAGCACAGGTCAAACGGTATCAGGAACTATCCTCATCCATCAAACTTCTTGCCATGTCTACAAAGATGCGGGAACTGCTGAACGCACACAGGACAATATGGAAGTGCGTTTGGATGCAAAAGTAACCAATGAAAAAGAAACCCGCGCCTTGGGCATCGAGGTCGGTGATTTTATCAGCTTTGACCCGCGAACTGTCGTGACAGAGACTGGTTTTATCAAGTCTCGCCACTTGGATGACAAGGTCAGCGCAGCAATTTTGCTCAATCTTCTTCGTGTTTATAAGGAAGAGGGAATTGAGTTGCCAGTAACAACTCATTTTGCCTTTTCAGTCTTTGAAGAGGTGGGTCACGGTGCCAACTCCAATATTCCAGCTCAGGTAGTGGAATATCTAGCTGTGGATATGGGAGCTATGGGCGATGACCAGCAGACGGATGAATATACAGTGTCTATCTGTGTCAAGGACGCTTCAGGTCCCTATCACTATGACTTCCGTCAACACTTGGTAGCTTTGGCGAAGGAGCAAGATATTCCATTTAAGCTCGACATTTATCCATTTTACGGATCGGACGCTTCAGCAGCTATGTCAGCAGGAGCAGAGGTCAAACACGCCCTCCTTGGAGCTGGTATTGAATCCAGTCACTCTTACGAACGAACACACATTGATTCGGTCGTGGCGACTGAGCGTATGGTAGATGCTTATCTCAAGAGCACCTTGGTAGACTAATATGTGCTTGATTTGTCAAAGAATTGAATGGATCAAGGCAGGGGAAAATCCCTACTTTGTAAAAGAACTAGAAACAGGCTATGTTGTTATTGGAGACCACCAATACTTTAAGGGCTATACCTTATTTCTAGCAAAAGAGCATGTCACAGAACTCCATCATATGGAGATTTCTGAAAAACTTCGTTTTCTAGAGGAAATGAGTTTGGTCCAAGAAGCTGTTGCCAAAACGTTTAAAGCTGAAAAGATGAACATCGAACTTCTAGGAAATGGAGATGCCCACGCTCACTGGCACCTCTTTCCAAGACGATCAGGTGATATGAGGGGTCATGGATTGAATGGCCGTGGTCCAGTCTGGTGGGTGCCCTGGGAAGAAATGGCGGCAGAAGATTACCAAGTGAAATCCCATGAGTTGGAACAAATGATTAAAGCCTTATCCGATGAATTAGAGAAGCACTTGGTATAAGAGAGGAAGAAAAAATGAAAAAAAGATACATCGTTTTATCTGGTTTGCTGGCAGTAACCCTAGCAGCATGTTCTCAAGAAAAACCTAAAAATGAAGAAAACACTCAAAAAACGGAACAAACTAGTCAACCTGAAGGAACTGTAGGGAGCAAATCCCAAGCTTCTAGTCAGAAGAAGGCAGAAGTTGTGAATAAAGGAGACTACTATAGTATTCAAGGGAAATACGATGAAATCGTCATAGCTAATAAGCACTATCCTTTGTCAAAAGACTATAACCCAGGAGAAAATCCAACAGCTAAAGCAGAGTTGGTCAAGCTCATTGTAGCAATGCAAGCAGCTGGCTACCCAATCAGCGATCACTACAGTGGTTTTAGAAGTTATGAAACTCAAACCAAACTTTATCAAGACTATGTCAATCAAGATGGCAAGGAAGCAGCAGATCGCTACTCAGCACGCCCAGGTTACAGTGAACACCAGACGGGCCTTGCTTTTGACCTTATTGGGACAGATGGTGATTTAGTTACTGAAGAAAAGGCAGCCCAGTGGCTCTTGGATCATGCGGCTGACTATGGCTTTGTCGTTCGCTATCTCAAAGGCAAGGAAAAAGAGACTGGCTACATGGCAGAAGAATGGCATCTCCGCTACGTTGGAAAAGAAGCCAAAGAAATTGCTGCAAGTGGCCTCAGTTTGGAAGAATACTATGGATTTGAAGGCGGAGATTACGTCGATTAAAAAAGTAATTTTTCTCTTGCATTTTTAGATAAATAGTGTATAATGGAAAGGTATGTGTAAAGCATACTTGTGGGAGGTAAAAATCTCTAATTACCGCCAAAACCACAAAGGAGGATTTAAAAATGGCTAAAAAAGTCGAAAAACTTGTAAAATTGCAAATCCCTGCTGGTAAAGCTACTCCAGCTCCACCAGTTGGACCTGCGCTTGGTCAAGCCGGTATCAACATCATGGGATTCACTAAAGAGTTCAACGCTCGTACAGCTGACCAAGCTGGTATGATCATTCCAGTTGTTATCTCAGTATACGAAGACAAATCATTTACTTTCGTAACAAAAACACCACCAGCTGCTGTTCTTTTGAAAAAAGCTGCAGGTGTTGAAAAAGGATCAGGTACACCTAACAAAACTAAAGTTGCTACAGTTACTCGTGCACAAGTACAAGAAATTGCAGAAACTAAGATGCCAGATTTGAACGCAGCAAACATTGAGTCTGCAATGCGTATGATCGAAGGTACTGCTCGTTCTATGGGATTCACTGTTGTTGACTAATCAATAACACCCCCAATATAACCCGCAAGACTTCATCATTTCGAGAAGTGACGTGGGAGATGAAAATCGATTGAACCACTTACAAGGAGAATAGAAAATGGCTAAAAAAAGCAAACAACTTCGTGCTGCTCTTGAAAAAATCGACAGCACAAAAGCATACAGCGTAGAAGAAGCTGTAGCACTTGCAAAAGAAACTAACTTTGCAAAATTTGACGCAACTGTAGAAGTTGCTTACAACTTGAACATCGACGTTAAAAAAGCTGACCAACAAATCCGTGGCGCAATGGTATTGCCAAACGGTACTGGTAAAACTTCACGCGTTCTTGTTTTTGCACGTGGTGCAAAAGCTGAAGAAGCAAAAGCTGCTGGTGCAGACTTTGTTGGTGAAGATGACCTTGTTGCGAAAATCAACGACGGTTGGTTGGACTTCGACGTAGTTATCGCTACACCTGACATGATGGCTCTTGTTGGACGTCTTGGACGTGTCCTTGGACCACGTAACTTGATGCCAAACCCTAAAACTGGTACTGTAACAATGGATGTTGCTAAAGCAGTTGAAGAGTCTAAAGGTGGTAAAATCACTTACCGTGCTGACCGTGCAGGTAACGTTCAAGCAATCATCGGTAAAGTATCATTTGAAGCTGAAAAATTGGTTGAAAACTTCAAAGCTTTCAACGAAACAATCCAAAAAGCAAAACCAGCTACAGCTAAAGGAACTTACGTAACAAACTTGACAATCACAACTACTCAAGGTGTTGGTATCAAGGTTGACGTAAACTCACTTTAATTAACAGATTTTTAAAAACGAGTACGAATGTGCTCGTTTTTTTAGGTACGATGGGCATTCCGTTCATCTGAGGTGTAAGTCCTCTGTGGCTACCATATACTAGTAAACCCAAAAGTGATTCCCAAGCCTGACTATTGTGAGTAGCTGATCGAACGGCATTAGGATAGACTGTTTAAGTCTGTCGTTGGAAATAAGAATCGGCAGAGAAAGAGATAGAGAAATCTTGGCGATACGAATAGGCACGTGATAGTAAAGCGTATATAGCGGATAAGGAGGCCAGCAACTCTAAAGTACAAATATGTAGTCGTAACCTATATGCGTAAACTACGTGAGCAATTGAATTCGAACTAGAGAGGTGATTAATAGATTTATGCTATAGTCATGGCAGCTTGTATGCTTTTGATTCTAGTTTATCAAATAATAGATTAGAATTGTCAGATAATATAATTTTATGTTATAATGAAGAAAAAATAGAGGTGTTCAAATGTCAGAAGCAGGTCATAAGTTTTTAGCAAAACTGGGGAAAAAACGCTTACGTCCAGGTGGAAAACGTGCCACAGATTGGTTAATTGCGGAAGGAGGATTTTCAAAAGAAAAGAGAATACTAGAAGTTGCGTGCAATAGGGGAACTACAGCAATTGAGTTGGCACAGCGTTTTGGTTGTAAGATAACTGCTGTTGATATGGATGGACAAGCCTTAGAAGTGGCTAAAAAATCTGCTGAAACGGCAGGTGTTGGTCATTTGATCAGATTTGAAAGAGCAAATGCAATGAAACTTCCTTATGAAGATGCTAGTTTTGATATTGTTATAAATGAAGCTATGCTGACTATGCAAGCCGATCAAGCTAAGAAAAAATGTGTAATGGAGTATCTAAGGGTTTTAAAACCTGAAGGTCTTCTCTTGACACATGATGTGCTTCTTAAGGAAGCTAAAGAGTCTGTCAGACAGGAATTGTCACAAGCAATTCATGTAAATGTAGGTCCTTTAACTCAAGATGGTTGGGAACAGGTGATGATAGAATCAGGTTATCGTGATGTGAAAGTATTGACTGGTGAAATGACATTAATGAAATTATCAGGTATGATTTATGACGAAGGTTGGCTAGGAACTTTGAAAATTTGTGTAAATGCTTGTAAAAAGGAGAATAGAAAGCAGTTTTTAACTATGTATAAAATGTTTGCTAAGAATAAACAGAAATTGGGCTTTATTGCTATGGCTAGTTATAAATCGTCAAATCGTTAGATAATTATTGAAGTTAACTTTTCCTTTTTTCTTTCTTAAAAAATATGCTATAATAGAGAGTAAAAAACTTTGAAAGAAAGAAAAAGATGAATTTAAAAGATTATATCGCAACGATTGAAAATTATCCCAAGGAAGGCATCACCTTCCGTGATATCAGCCCTTTGATGGCAGATGGAAATGCTTATAGCTACGCTGTTCGTGAAATTGTTCAGTATGCAACCGATAAAAAAATCGACATGATCGTGGGTCCAGAGGCTCGTGGATTTATTGTTGGCTGCCCAGTTGCTTTTGAGTTGGGAATTGGCTTTGCACCTGTTCGTAAACCAGGGAAATTACCACGTGAAGTGATTTCTGCTGACTATGAGAAAGAGTACGGTATTGATACCTTGACCATGCATGCTGATGCGATCAAGCCAGGCCAACGTGTTCTCATCGTAGATGATCTTTTGGCAACAGGCGGAACTGTCAAGGCAACGATTGAGATGATTGAAAGACTTGGTGGAGTTGTAGCCGGTTGTGCTTTCTTGATTGAGTTGGATGAGCTTAAAGGCCGTGAAAAAATCGGAGACTACGATTACAAGGTTCTTATGCATTATTAATGAAAAACAGTCCTTGGGGCTGTTTTCTCTTCATCTGCTATATAAATTAACTATAGCTAGTTAGAGAAAAACTATAATTGAAAACTATATCTTCATACAGTATAATAAAGGGAAGAAGTATTTGGAGGTTTTTACTTTCAAACAGACTACATCATTCCCGAAATAGAGAACTGTTAGGAGGGTATTATGCCGATTCGAATTGATAAAAAATTACCAGCTGTGGAGATTTTAAGGACAGAAAATATCTTTGTTATGGACGACCAACGGGCCGCTCATCAGGATATTCGCCCCTTGAAGATTTTGATTTTAAATCTCATGCCTCAAAAAATGGTAACAGAAACGCAACTCTTACGGCATTTGGCTAATACCCCTTTGCAACTAGATATTGATTTCTTATATATGGAAACACATCGTTCCAAGACAACTCGTTCCGAACATATGGAAACCTTCTATAAGACCTTTCCAGAGGTCAAGGATGATTTTTTTGATGGACTGATTATCACAGGAGCACCCGTAGAGCATTTACCTTTTGAAGAGGTAGATTACTGGGAGGAATTTAAACAGGTCATCGAATGGTCCAAGACGCATGTTTTTTCAACACTCCATATCTGTTGGGGAGCGCAAGCAGGTCTTTATGTTCGTTATGGCGTTGAAAAGCACCAGATGGATCGGAAACTATCAGGCATTTATCCACAGGACACCTTGAAAGAAGGGCATCTTCTTTTTAGAGGTTTTGATGATCGCTATGTAGCACCTCATTCTCGTCATACGGAGGTTTTAAAAGAAGAGATCTTAAACAAGACCAATCTTGAGATTCTATCAGAAGGTCCAGAGGTTGGGGTTTCTATCTTAGCTAGTCGAGATTTGCGTGAGATTTATAGTTTTGGTCATTTGGAGTATGATCGTGACACTTTGGCAAGAGAGTATTTTCGTGATTATGAGGCGGGACTCGATCCTCATATCCCAGAGAACTACTTTAAAAATGATGATGTAAATGAGACGCCCTGTCTCTGTTGGTCTTCATCAGCTGCCCTCTTTTTCAGCAATTGGGTAAACTATGCAGTTTATCAAGAAACCCCTTTTGACTGGAGAAAGGTAGAGGATGATGCAGCTGCATTTGGATATTTATAAGAGGAATTATGACATATTTTGACGCTTTTAAATCAGGGAACTTGGTTTTGCCAAGTGCCCTGCTCTTGCATTTTAAGGAACTCTTTCCTTCCAGCGAAGATTTTCTCGTCTGGCAATTTTTCTATTTACAAAATACCACAGCCCTAGGAGATGTTTCGCCTAGTCAGATTGCTGAAATCATTGGGAAAGAAGTGGCAGATGTCAACCAATCCATTTCGAATTTGACTGAAAATGGTTTGCTACAATATCGGACCATTGAACTAAATGGGGAAATTGAGCTGATTTTTGATGCTAGTTTGGCTTTTGAACGCTTGGATAGTTTGCTAGATACCCAAGCTCCAGCTACAACTGCCCCAAACCCGCAGAATCAGTTGAAGGATCTGGTTGAAACTTTTCAGCAGGAATTGGGACGCTTATTAACACCATTTGAAATCGAGGATCTTTCCAAGACCGTCAAAGAAGACGGAGTTAAGGTGGATTTAATAAAGGAAGCTCTCCGAGAGGCCGTTCTCAATGGCAAGCCAAACTGGAAATATATTCAGGCAATCTTACGAAACTGGCGCCATGAAGGCATTCAGTCTGTTGCCCAAGTAGAAGCCAAACGAGCAGAGCGAGAGGCTAACAATCCCAAACAAGTTCAGGCTTCGGCTGATTTTCTCGATGCCATGAATTTGTGGCAAGATTAGTCGCTTGAAAACTCTTGAAAATTAGAGTAAGGTTTGCAAGCTCCTTATAAATATGATAGAATAATAGTGAATAAAATGAAAAAAGAGGTATGTGAAATGTCACGTAAACCATTTATCGCTGGTAACTGGAAAATGAACAAAAATCCAGAAGAAGCTAAAGCATTCGTTGAAGCAGTTGCATCAAAACTTCCTTCATCAGACCTTGTTGAAGCAGGTATCGCAGCTCCAGCTCTTGATTTGACAACTGTTCTTGCTGCTGCTAAAGGTTCAAACCTTAAAGTTGCTGCTCAAAACTGCTACTTTGAAAATGCAGGTGCTTTCACTGGTGAAACTAGCCCACAAGTTTTGAAAGAAATCGGTACTGACTACGTTGTTATCGGTCACTCAGAACGCCGTGACTACTTCCATGAAACTGACGAAGATATCAACAAAAAAGCAAAAGCAATCTTTGCAAACGGTATGCTTCCAATCATCTGTTGTGGTGAATCACTTGAAACTTACGAAGCTGGTAAAGCTGCTGAATTCGTAGGTGCTCAAGTATCTGCTGCATTGGCTGGATTGACTGCTGAACAAGTTGCTGCATCAGTTATCGCTTATGAGCCAATCTGGGCTATCGGTACTGGTAAATCAGCTTCACAAGACGACGCACAAAAAATGTGTAAAGTTGTTCGTGATGTTGTAGCTGCTGACTTCGGTCAAGAAGTTGCGGACAAAGTTCGTGTTCAATACGGTGGTTCTGTTAAACCTGAAAACGTTGCTTCATACATGGCTTGCCCAGACGTTGACGGTGCCCTTGTTGGTGGTGCGTCACTTGAAGCTGAAAGCTTCTTGGCATTGCTTGACTTTGTAAAATAATCTAGGTTATTCCAGACAGTCTACTAAGACTGTCTTTTTTTAAAGACTGTATATTTTTCTTAAATTATCAGTCAATTACAACTTTTTTAATATGGGTTAATTTTCTTGCTTTTGTCTACTAGGTGTAGTATACTGAGGTAGTAATCAATAAATATGGTTACAAAAATAATATTATGAGGTGAAAAAAATGGTTGAATTGAAAAAAGATGCATTAAAAGACGTAACAACATTATCTAAAACAGCGCCAGTAGCATTGGCAAAAACAAAGGAAGTATTGAACCAAGCAGTAGCAGACTTGTACGTAGCGCATATCGCTCTTCATCAAGTACACTGGTACATGCGTGGACGTGGTTTTATGGTATGGCATCCTAAGATGGATGAATACATGGATAGCCTTGATGGTTACCTTGATGAAATCAGCGAACGCTTGATCACTCTTGGTGGCAAACCATACTCTACTTTGACAGAATTCCTTCAACACAGTGAAATCGAAGAAGAAGAAGGAGAATTCC
>CAUSQY010000008.1:0-36786 GCA_963533645.1 uncultured Streptococcus sp.
CATTGTGTTTTCCTCCTATTAGATCTAATATAGCGGATGTGCTAGCACCACATACCGTACTATGTTATCACACTTTCTCTATTTTGGCAAGGAAATTCGGAGACTTGTTTGTGTCTAAATTTTTGGGAATAATCAAATATCCTTATAACTCAATAAGAAAGCGAGATTTTTCAGACAAAAAAACTGGAAAAAGTTCCTCACTTTACCCCAGCCCTTGACTATATTGCACTATTTATGCTACAATATTGTTTGACTGATTAAGCAAAGTGTGTTTTTGTCTTAATCGGTGGTGTAGAAGTTGCTGCTTCTACACCTTTTTCTTTTTTATATTTACTCTATTATTGTAACACACATTAGGCAAAAAAGCAACTGTTTTGTATAAAAACATGATAAAAAGACCTCTAAAAATTCTTTTTTTAGAGGCTTTTGTCTGCCTTTTTGTATTATTTATGCCCTCTTTTTCTGATAACTGCTTTGTGTGGCCTATGGTTAATACGAAACCCTGCGCCTAATCCCGAATCCCTAAATTCCTCATACTCTTGTCTCCAAGCTCCAAAAAACAGCTCGTGTAGCTGATCAATTCGCTCAATAAGAATCATCTTGGCCATGGTACAAGCCCCTTCGATGGACCAATACATCCCTCGATGTTTCATGCGGTAAGTGACCTTTCGGTGCTGACTCTCCATTACCCCGATACCACGTGAGGACAATCCTCTAAGTTTAGGTGGCCTAGTGTCACAGAAATTTCTTAATAATTTCTTACGAAAATTGTAAAAATTATCAAGAGCTTCCTGGCTTTCTATGAGAGATTCAACTGTATCTAGTACGGTCTGAAGCAGGCTCTTCTGATGATTTTTGATAGCCTTAAAAGCAAGATCAAGTAGTGTAGACGGGTACGGCTTCAGGAATCGTTTAAGTTCTTCATTGACATGATAGGCATCCCAGAAATGCTCATGACGTTTAATTCGTAGGACCTTCTTAATTTCTTGAAATATTCTGCGAGAATATCCTTTACCATTGTCCGAGTTAGTGATAAGAAGAGTTCGATCAGTGATTTCGAAATGATTATAGAGATAGTCTATCAATTCTTCCTTTGCTTGTTCATGGCTTGTATGTATAATCTCATGCTTATTCTCTAGTACATACCGATTATTACCAACCTTCTTCGCTCCAGTATGAATCAGGAAATGGGCTAAGTCTGTATTGTGTCGTTCATCATTGCTTGATGTTGTCTTGACGAGCACACCATCTCCCTCCAGGTAGATTTTATCTGCCTGGATTTTTTTCGGTTGCTCATCACCTCTAAAAAGCCGATAGCGTTCCCTATCTGAAAAGAGTCTGCCTGCCATTTTTACAGACTTCAAAACAGCGTCCTTTGTTATCTCCAGGCGATAAGCCATCTTAACTGTTCGACAAACTTCACGGTAGGATAAAACAGAAGCGTGTTTTGCCATGTGAAAAATCAACTCAGGAGAATAACGCATATACTTTTCTAGACCTAGCCACTCATCTACGGGATAACAACTTTTCTTTCCCTTTCGCCAGCGATTCCTAGAGAAGGTCACCTCTCCAAATGTAAAAACAACTGTCCTCTCTGTACTATCTATCCGCTTATATCCCCTCAGTCTCATGGAGGGAGCAATCTGCTCGTCATAATCTCTTACTCGCTTCAGGAATTGCTGCTCACGTTTGCGATCTAGTTCTGCGATAAATTCTTTTTCATCAAATCTAAACATACTCTCTATTGTACTGAAATCATGACTAGATTGAAAACATCAAAAACTTTCTGCAAGGCTCTTTCAAAAATAAAAGCCTTCCCTTATTGGGAAGGTTGTTTAATTATAAATATAATTATATTTATAACGATAAACTTTCGATTAGTTTATCAAGATAATCTGATGCAGACTTTGCTCCAGCTGCTTTAGCAATTTCATCCAATTTTTTCCGATTGCTTGGTTTCAAAGTAAACTGAAATTGTTTCTTACGTTCAAAGCTCTCAAACTCAACTTCGACTTCATTTGGAGTCCGATCAGGTTGACTGCTCGCTTCAATGATCTGTGATATTTCTTTTTCCTTAGGGGTAAATGCCATGATAATCTCCTTCTAATTATATTTATAATTGTATTTGTATTTATAAATATAATTATATTGTATCATAAATTTTTGAAAAAGTCTGCTCCAGCTCAATGAAAAACTTTTTGTGTTTTTGATAAAGTTCTGGATTTTCCTCCATATCTGCAATAGAGATTTTATCAATTGTGGAATGATTGAATAACTCTTTTGCTGGTACAATTCCTAGAAGGTTATCTGTTCCCTTTTCTTTAGCTTCAAGCCCCAGGGCTTCCAGTAACTCTCTTGATGATCCATAGTTCGGTCGGATCATATTTGCTAAGAAATATAACTCAGCAGTAATGTATGATTCTCTTGTACGATAGTCAATTACATCTTTCCTGAATGCTTCTAACCGAGTTGATAAATTGAATTTGGCATTATAACCAAACTCTGAAGGAGTCAAGGGACTAATAATAGCGTGACTGACCGCAACAGCATTTTTAGTAGCTGTCGCAAAGTCTGGTCTACAATCAATCAAGATATAGTCAAACTGATCCAACTTCTTCTTTTCGTAGTTATCCTCTAGCCAAAGATAAAGTAGCATATTTTTCTTATCGCTGTTCTCCAGATCTCGTTCCACCGTGTCAAGCTGAACTGAACCTGGAATTAGACTGATATTTTTCTTAACTTGCTTAATATCCACGTCGCCTCCTTTGAAGGCATTCGCAATCGTATTCTTACTTTCGTAAATATTGTAGCACTGAGTCAAATTACACTGATGGTCTAAATCTATAAAGAGAATCTTATGACCTTTCTTAGCCAGCCATTCCCCATAATTAAATGTTAAAGTTGTTTTCCCAACACCGCCCTTAATAGCGGCAAATGTGATAATCTTCATTTGATATCCTCCTGCAACTGATACTCAACAATCTTATTTTTCGAGCTTTCAATCAAAGCTATTTTTTTCCACTCATTTTTAGTATGTTTTACTTTCCATAGTGGAATAAATCCAAATAACAATAACCTACCGACATAGAGCGTATTGTCTTCGGTGTCTTCAGTGCTTTCAGTACCTTCTATCCACTGACATAACAAGTCGCTTTCAGTGGTAGCTACAATCTCACACGAAATACATTCGATAGGTGAGAAATACTTTGAAATAAGTAAACTTAAAACGCTACGCCACAGTTCTCCATAATTTTCAAAGACATATTTCCAAAAATAGTCACCTTTTAGACGATCTCCTATCCAGCCCCAAAATCGTATTTTCTTTTCCATAAGTCGAACCTCGATTGCCATTGTGCGACTTTTTGAAAACTCAAAAACGATTCTGTTCTCATTACCTTTCTCTAGGCTACCATCAAAATAAACAATCCCTAATGATTTCAAGGATTCCTTAAGATTCCTCTCTTTGGCAACATTCTCAACTTGGTTTTGAAAATCATAAACGTCAAAAATATCCATCGTCTTCCTCCTGTTTTTCTATACTTCTATTATACCATTATAATTATATTTGTCAATATGTTTATAATTATATTTATAATTATTTTACAACGAAGTTTCTCCTTCCCTTTCGCCAGCAATTCCTAGAAAAGGTTATCTCTCCAGATATAAAGACAACTGTTCTCTCTGTACTGAAATCAAGACTAGATTGAAAACATCAGAAACTTCTACAAGGTTTTTCCATCTTCAAAACGTCGGTCAACTTTCTCTTCTCGACTACGCACGTGCTCCTTAACATCTCTATAATCTGTGTAATGTTTTAGAGTGTCGTCAAAGAACTCTTGTAAGGCTCCTTTTTCAATTTGAAATTGTTTGATCAGCTGACTGACATCTTCCAGCCTCATATCTTTTGGAACTCCCAAATCAACCAATAGTTGTACCGCCGCAAGACTATTTTCTGGAGTTTGCTGGATTGTTAAAAGTGCTCCTTCAATTTTATGATAACGTCCAAGTCGCTCATCTAGCTGTCTTAATTCCTCCTGAGTAGCCTCTATCTTTTCATTAAAGTGCTCCTCCAAATGTTGAAATTGTGTTCCATCTGTCACGCCGTGCTCGACTAAGAAATTATATTCCTTAATCAGTTCACGCATAGAGGAAATTTGAGCGTTTTTAGTTACAAGTGTTTCTCCATTTTGTTTGGCCAATTGCCTTGCGACAGTCAAGCCCATCATGTACCTATTTTTTTGAGATTGATCAGGATTGAGAAAATAAAAATAGTCTTTCTCTTTGATATAGATGGTATAATTTCCATCCTCATTTTTATCAACTTTATGAGAAGGTATTAAAATGGTACCACTATTTAAAGCTCCCATATCCATCTGCACGTAAATGCCTTGCTTGCTTTCTTGCTCGACCTGCCAGGATTCCACTTCCAATTTCAATTCAAAATCATTGGCCGTTTTTTCTTTTGATTCTTGATATTGTTCTTTCAATTCCTCCACATCAAAAACCAACTGATTCTTAGAAATTCTCTCTTTTATTTTTTCAAGAGAATAGAGTCCTTTCTTCGATAATGTATCATCTCGGACATTTCTTTGTTGGGGCTGGTCAAGCAATTTATACTTCACAAATTTGCCAGAAAAATCAATCTGAAGGTCAAGCGCAACTGCTTTTTGTTTAAAGTCTTCCAACGACAGCGAGTGCTTCAGAAGAAAATCTAGACGATCCTTGATTTCAAAGCGATAATTATTTTGTCTTCTCCAAGCAGAATACTTTGTGTAAGAATTTTTCATAGTAGGCTCAATAATTTTGGCGCCATAACGTGCCGCATGTTTGTCCGATATCGCCCTCAAATTTTTCAGAGTTTTCTTTTCCCAACGAAATTTTTTAAGCGTTGAGGTATTGGTTGTATTGAGTATGATATGATTATGAAGATGATCTTTATCCGTGTGTGTCGCAATCACAAACTCATAATTTCCACCTGTCAATTCCAACATTGTCTGACGGCCAATTTCATGAACTTGCTCAGGGGTTAAGTTATCATCTGGAGAAAAAGACTGGATAATGTGATGAGCCAATACTTGTTTTCCTGAAGATAATTCTTTCAAGTCGTCATCTCCTTTTTTAAAGGCTGCGGCCAATTTTGTCATGACCATTTCCTCATCTGCTACACTAAAATCAGAAATCCCATTACCAGATACTAACTTCATTTGAAGCTCACCATCATGATAGACAAGAGGAAAATCAAGATCACTTTCTGCAGTTCCTGATACAAGGGTTTTCGCTTCATTCAGAATATAATTAACAGCTCTCTTCAAATTAGCTGGTGTTTTAATTTGAGTTGGAGATTTAATTACTACCATTCTTCTATATCACTCCTTACCGTTCGTTTCCGTTCCTGTAGACTCTGTTTTTCTGCGCTAGAAAGTTTGGCAGCTACCATCTCTTTCAACTCAGATAGATAGTCAATAACTTGTGCCACTTCCTCTGGCGTAACGCCTTGATTTTCGTTAGCGTGCTTGGCAATTTGGTTGATGTTCGTCCCAACCCTATTGATGGCAACTCGAAGGTCTTTTAATTCAGAAAAATCAATTTGCACTACCTTTCCTTGCACCAATTGATTCTTCGCATAGTATTGAAAAGATGGAACTCCCATTTGGGCCATCGCTGTTTTAATTTGACGATCTTCCTCTGGTGTTAGTCGTATCAATTTTTGTATATAGCGTTTTCTATTTTCTCGTTTCTGCATTATTTTTTTATCCTCTTTCTCTCAAAGTCTCTGGCATTTTCTGACCAGGCATCAGCCCCTGACTTCCTTCCGGCAAGCGTAGCAAATGGATATCCATTTACGAAATTTAAAAAAATCAGAGAAGGAGAACCATGCAGTTTTCCTTCTTGATTTTCTCAGTTTTGGGGAAATCCCCAAGCCCCTAGTCTTAACTTTTTAGAGTCCTTCTCTTCTCTTTTTTGATTGGTCTTTTAGTGAAACCAGCCAAAAATATTTTTAAGTATAGACGATTTTTGAGGGACGTTCTCTTCCGCTTTTTCTTTTTTACCTTGTAGCTTTTCAGCTAAGTCAGAAAGTTGTTCTTCAATTAAAGGTTGGAAGTTAGTCCTCCCCGCTCCAATCTTTGTTAGGATGATTCTTTCAGTAACTGCAGACTGAAACTCTTCATCTGTTATTGATTTTAGAAGCTTAATATTTTCTTCTTCCCACTCCAAAAGGGCTGGATCTCCTTCAGGAAGTTGGGCACGTTCTTCCTCTAATTGCTCCAGAACTTTTTGGCGAGTCAAGTCCCTAGCATTTGAAGCTATCCCTAGAATCTTGTCTCCATCCATGATTGGAATAAAGTCTGAAAGGATGATAATCAGTTGTTCTTCTTGTTCATTGGTCATGAGTTTTGTCCTCCTTGATGATGATTTGTTTTTAATTTGACCTTGGGTTTATTTGGGGTGTCCCGTTCGGTCATTTCGAGAAACCCTTCTCTTTTTTTGCTTGTGCATCACGTTTCAACTCCTGCTTGTGATCTTCTACAGCTTGCTGAGTCTGACCTTTAAACTTCTCTAGTTTTTGTTCAAAACTGCGCTGCGTTTGTTTCTCCTGACTCAATCTTAATTGTTCCAATGCTTGATCCATCCGAACCATTAAACTTTTAGCTTCTTGTTGGACAATATCCAACTGTGCTTCTAAATCAGCAAGTGTCTCCTTATCAGCAGACCACCTAGATAGATAGTTAAAGGAATACTCTGACGTATCAATACCATAGTATGAAGAAACGACATAAGCGACACTTTCAGCCTGGAGTTCAGCGGTGCTTCTAGTTAGATTTTCCTTTTGAGGATTATCTGCATGATGCAACTCTGCATGAGCCATTTCATGTAAGAAAGTTTTAATAATTTGAGCCTTGTTCATCTCATTACTACGTAAAACAATTTGATTTTCTGGGACAGAATAATATCCATGTTTATTATTTTCCATCTCTTCAAATCGAACCGATACATCATTTTCTTTTGCAATAGCCATTAGGGCACGGTAAAGATTTGCATAGTCCAAATCAGTCAGCTGCTCTTTCACTTCTGCAGCTTTTGGCATCTCTTTTCCTTCTGTCTGACTAACATCAAAAACTGGTACCAAACCAAAGAATGTAACTATTTCTGGTTTCCCATTTTTATCCAATATTGGTTGGTTATTCTCATCCTTTTTGATCTTCGTCATAGGTTTAAAAATACGTAAAGCCTTCTCACCTTTTTTCACATAGCGACCAAAGTTTTCTTTCCACTGTTTGAAAGAAGCTACTTGCCTTGCTTCAGGATTTTGTGCAAGAATTAAGCGCAAGTTGCGATTAGAATAATTATTTAGTTGGCTCATTTTCGTTAGATAGTCTTTGTACTTATCTGAATCCAGAAACTCCTTAATCCCTTCTTTAAGATGACGACTTAGTCCTGCCATATCTTTATTTTGAATAAAATCTGCGACTGCAAGACTGCCAGCTGCTAAAACAATTTCATCCGCTTGTAGACTCTCCTCGCCCTCTGGTTTAGAACCTGGTTTCGATCTAAAATCATACGGATTCGTTCCCTGAAGCAACTCCTCCTCATCAGAAACACCATCAACATCCGCATCATGTTCCAACTCCTGCTTGTTGTAGCCTTGTTCTTCTAGTTTGATTTCTTCCTCTTGTGATTTCTCAAATTCTTCTCGGACTGTGGAGATCGTTTGTTCAACTTTTTCTGATAAACCTTTGATTTCTTTTTGCCATTTTTCAATAAGGGCCAATTGTTCCATAGGTGAGTCTTTGACTCCCAACTTCTCAAACCAAGCAGATAGATTTTCAACCTCAACACTATCCATTCCATCAAAAGAGATAAATCCAAGGCGACCATCATGACTACTATCTGTAAATCCAATTGGACTATTTTCCAAATCTCCAAATGGGAGTTGGGATAGAAGTTGATCTGCGTAAAGAGTATCTTCTAAAGCGTAACTGAACTGAGAAATATCTAACTCACTCGCCAATCTCTCCAGATGATACGGAGTGAATATGGCCCCATCTATATTCATCAATTCTGGGTACTCTCTCATTTCTCGTGTTCCAAGTCTTTCTTTGTGAGCGATGGGGTTAATCTCCTCACCGATATTGTAACGGATGCTATCCTGGATCAGTTCACCATCGGGAGCGTAGATACTAAACTGAATCTTAGTTGGAGAGATGTAGCCTTCTGGGTTACCACCAGTCACTTGTTTTAGCCCTTCCTGATGTAACTGATAGAAGCTCTGGTTGGCCTTGTATAGCTCTCTAGCAAATTCTTGATACGAAATCAGCTCTGTTTCTTTAAAGGGCAATTTAGGCCCATCTGGGCGCTCCTCAGCCATTTGAAGGCGTACATGGTAGTTTTCCTTATAGATATGATCTTGTTTCCACTCTTTATAAAAATCTGAATTTGTATCTAGGAGATGATCTTCGACAGCTGCAGCAACAATCTGATCAAATTTATCATTGTGTTGCTTCGCATAGTCAAGATACTGATTCCAGGCTTGATGAAATTCTTCTGGAGTTTTTGAGATATCACTTGGCACACCTAAATTATAGACAGTATCTAGGACTTGAGTAAACGTAGCCGAATCAAGTAGGGGGCTATTCAGTGTGTTAGAAGGAGTTAATTGTTCAATTTCTTTAGGAACTTCTTCAAACTGCTTATTCTTCAAAACTGACAGCATTTCTGCACCTTTGTCTTTAACATATTCCTCATTGATTGAAAGTTGCTCAATGTGTCCATCTCGCTCTCTAAAGACACCTAAAATAATCTTTTCCTGGTTTGTCTGATCTAGTAGAAGATTAAGGCTTTTTCTTAATCGCATAAGACTAGCTGGTAGAACTGTACCATCTACTGTCCTAAAAGCAAGTAAAACATCTTGGTCATTTGAACGAATCGCCTTATCCAAATTTAGGCTATGAAACTTTTCTACATCTGATAAGTCTCCAAAATAAAAGGACTCTGCATCTACTATGGCAGGTAATTCAGGGAGAACTTTCAACTTATCAAATGCAGCACCTCTGTTGGCAATCAAAATATTATCAAACTGTCCATTTCCAGCAGCAAAATCCAATAAAGTCTGTCCTGCAGTTTGCCCTTCTCTATAAGGGAAAATACCTGTTAAGTGCATGAAACTTTCTTTGTTATAGGAGATAGCAAGGCTATTTGTATCTGCACCATCCTGGTAAAAATAGGTAACTTGTGAATCTGCTACATTTTCTAAGTACCATTGAGCAGCATTTTGAAGATGAGGAGCATATCTGTTTAGTTTCAGCAAATCTTTATCTGAGATAGGATGGTAGTTATCCTTATGAATTGACTTTCTGTCCTCATTTATGCTAAAATGAAGTAAAGGTTGAGATCGAGTTTGACTTGGTGACAAGTCATTCAAAGGTTGCGATACGTTCGCTTCTGGTAGAGGTGCTGCCACCTGAGATTCTTCAGGAAAATCCCCGAGTTTTGTCTCAGCCTTTTTGTTTTGTTCAGAATTATTAGCAGTCTCTTGTCCACCCTCAAGAGACTTTTCTTTTTCTTCTGAAACCTCCATTATCTTAATGGACTGAGTATCAAGACGTGACATCAGGTTATCCAACAATTCACGGTTTAAAATCACTTCTCCCTCTTGTTCTTCTAGATAGTGGTACAGCGTATTTGGTGTTGTCACAAAACCATAGGTAAAGTCTCTTTTACCCGATTCAATCAATGGATACTCCAGCATTCGTTCAATTGATTGTGATAGATTATCAAGGGTTCTTTCATCATAATAGACACCAAAACTGTCACTTGAAAGGCTTTCTATCTGCTTGTTGGTATTGTAGGCTGCTATTGCAAGTTCACCAATAAATCGGGTTGAAATATCTACTCCCAAAGTTCTCTGATGAGGTTTCAATGCTTGATACAAGGAATCTTGCTCAGGAGTTCCTTTTTTCTTGTATAAATCAATCGTTTGATCATCAATAGAGGTCAAAAGTGAATGAATGGGAGACAACACTTCCATTTTTTTATCGCTGAGATATTTTGTAGGATGGCTATTTCCTAACTTTGCAAAGATATCATACAGATAGAAATCTGGTGCAAATTCGATTGATAATTCTCCAGATTGAATCCGATTATTTAATTCCTTAGTTAATGCTTCGTTTTCCCGTTTCACCTCTTCGTAGCTCATCGTTCTTACAGCATTCTCCTCTGTATTGGTAATAGATTCTTGATTATCTGGAGTTTGTTTTTCTTCAACCATCTCATCTATACTAGTCGGATCAATGACGACTGTTTTTTTATTTTCTATCGAAAACGTGAGATTGTCCCAATTTTTTTCTAACCACCCTGCTTCGCCTTGATTTTTTTCAATAGGCTCTGGTTGTGGTGAGATTGATTTTTCCTGATTCAAGGGCGTTAATCCTACATTTTCTTGCCTTTGTTTGGCAAGTAATTCATCCACCTTCAGTCTTTCCTCATCTGTTTTCGGATGATACTTGATTTGTGAAGATAATTGAAACTCTCCTTCTTCAGTCAACTCCAGGGCAACTCTTCGTAACCCTTTTACAAAATACGTATTTGGTTGTTTTTGCCACTGGTTCACTAGCCCCTCATCAATTAAGGCTTGAGTTGCTGGTTGAATGCTCGTTTTACCCATTTGTTCAGATATGGCCTCAAGTCTAGTCAACTCTTCTTGATAGCGTTTGAGAGTAGCTTTGGTAAAGAACGACTCCCCACGTTTAGCTTTTTCTAACTCTTCACGGATTCTAGGTATATTTTGAACACTCATCTCCAGACCACTTCCCTGACGATTCAACCCCATTTCTTTCAAATGTTGTTGGTGCTCCAGGCGCTCTACTCGCTCTTCCTGTTGCCTAATCTCATCCATCTTTGAGAAGACTTGACCTTCTATTTGTTCTTGCTTACGCATAAAGCTAGCACCGCCTCGCTTATCATTCACGGGTTGCCCATTTGTTAGTGCTTGGTGGGAATAAGCTCTTGAAATAGCCTCGTCTTGTTCACCCCTTAGTCTTTCCAATTTTCGACGTGCCTGGGCAAGACGACTGTTGTCTGGTGCGTCTCTCTCCAGTTGTTTTTCCTGCTTCAGGATCTCATTCCAGTCTGTCTTCTCCTGGCCTTCACGTTTTGGTGGTCTTGCATCGACAGCTGGGATTTTTTTCTCCCGTAGTTTGGTAATAAAGTCTGTACCTGCTTTATCACGATCAACTGCCAGCGTGATGAGATCATCGTATTTGTGATCTTGGAAAAGTGTGGATGTTTCCGCTGCAACAGATAAAAATTTAGAGGTACGTGTTAACTCACTAGCCTTGGTATAATCCCTTTCATCCATCGTAAGCTCCCCTCGCTCCTGCAGAATTTCAAGAACATAGTGAGACAAAACTCCCTCTTTTAATCCTTCCATCGCAACTAGTCGAACATCGTTTAATTCGCCCTTATGAAGCTCATAATAGCTCATAAGGTCAATTGGTGCCTCTGTCACAATTAAACGCTTAGGAGAGCCTATAGAAACGTTTAAGCCACTAATAGATTCTGATTGATACATGATTTGTTTCAAGTATCCTTTGCCAGGATGACGTTCTTGATCAGGAACAAGTCCCTGGAGGCTCGCACCTACCAGTTGCTGATTTCTGTCCAAGTATTTGAAAACCAATACGTCTTCTATAACACCATCTTTACCTGTACGTTTGGCTTGGGCTAGTGTCCCCTTCTCCAGAAAGAAGTCAATTGTATCATCAGAGAGTCCTCTAACCTCCTTGAGATAAGTTCTTGCCTCTACAAATGGTTGCTCATGAGAGGCCAAGGTATAGTTAAAAGGTTTACGTTCTTCCTCTACTGGTTTTGCTTCAGGAAAGGAACCTGTCTCTAAGAATACCATGGCTTCCTTATAGCTGACATTTCGCATTTCTTGGACAAGGTTGATGGTGTCCCCATACTTATCTGCTTGTGAATACCAATGCCAGGTATTCTTTACAGTATCAATCTTAAATGAGTCATGTTCAGCCCAATAATACTCTCGAGAAGACTTTCGCTTCATTTCCATTCCGAGGCTACGAGCTACTTCTAAAATATCCAGCGATTTTGCCTGTGCTTTTGTTAAAGGCATACTCTTTCCTCCTCGACTAATTCCTTAAATAAAAGATATCCTTCAGGAGTTGCATCTAGTTCACTAACAACTATTGGATCTTCCTGACTCACTGTCACAAAAAGATGAGGAGCTAACTGATAAAAGGTCTCCTCATCTGCCTGTTTGAATAGCTGCCAAATAGCATAACGTTCTGTAGCTAAGTTTTCTAGCTTGAGTGCTAAAACTTGTGAGATACTCTCCAGGTATCCTAATTGTATTTTTGGTGTTTCCATCCTTCTGTCCTTTCTATATGTTAGGCCACAAATAACTCTTTTAGTTGCGGGGTCAAATCGTTAGCATATAAAAGCAAGCCATCGATATCTGTCCCTTTTCGAGTATATTCGTACCAGTTTTCTGTGTCTTCAGGAGAACTTGCAATCTCATCTTTTCGAGGATGATCATAGACACTTGCTTTTTTATCTCTGAAAACATTCTGTTTAGAAATAAAGACCAATCCTTCTTCTACCCCAATTCTTGCGACTTCATCTGGAGTTAGAAGGGGACGGCCTTGAATTTGTTTATTTTCACTTGATGAACCATTCCGATAACTATGCGATTTTGATGTAGATCGAGTGCGTATAGTCTGCTTACCTGATCTTGTGGAATAGTATTCCATCGTGTCCTTGTCATTTGTCCCTAAAAATAGGTGAGTAGCACAGTTATTAAAGATGGTCTTCCAATCACTTTTATAAAGTGATTCTAGCTGATTAACAGCTTGGATGATAATCTTAATAGACATCTCACGACTACGAATAGAAGAGAGAACCTGGGCGAAGTTTGGAATACGGCCAATTTGCGCAAACTCATCAAAGATAAACTGAATGTGGCGAAGATTTTTTCTACTGTAGCCAGGTACTTTACCTTGCAGGATATCATCAGCCTTATGTGTGAGAACCTCAAAACCAATCGCAAACAAGATTGAAGAAAGAAAATTAAAGGCGTTATTGGTTTCAGGAATAGCAATAAAAACGGCTGTCTTTTTCGTATTCCAGGTATCCATTTCCATGGTATCCTCACTGATCAAGTTTCGTACATCTTCATGATCAAAGATAGAATAGCGAGAAGACAAAATCGCTACCACACTGTTTCTTGTCTCACCTCTGAAGTTTTGGAATAATTTCCACTGTTTATAAGCATAGTTGTTAGGTTGATGTTCGTTCAGTTCCTCAAACATCTGCTCGACAGGACTTGGTACATCTGGATCCTCTCGATACATATTTCTTAATAGATCCGCAACGTGACCCAAGTTTGGCATGTATAACTGGACTCCAGTTTCAGGATCCTTCGAGTCAAAATAGAGATAACCAATCAATGCACGTTGCAGCATCAACTCTGCTTGAACCCAGAAGTCTTCTCCAGTATGCTCGCTCTTCTTTGTTCCCTCAGTAATTGCTTCAGAGATACGATCAATATCTAGCTCAGACTTCATGTAATGAAAAGGATTAAAACGATCTGAATTCTTGAGTCGAATCAAATCAAAGATTTTAACAGCAAAGCCAGCTTTTTCAAGCATCTTCCCAACTTCGTGTACCAGGTTTCCTTTTGGATCTGTCACAACAAAGTTTGAGTTCATTTGCATTAAATTTGGCAATACAAAAGTAAAGGTTTTACCGTCTCCTGGAAGACCAATGACAATCACATTTTTATTGAGCTGGACATTGTAGGCTAAGCGAAAATTAAATAGGCCCATTTTGACCTGTTTTGAAAAAATCATATTCTTCTCAAAATCAACGTCTTCAAACCGTCTCATTTCCTTCAAAGTCGCAAAACGAGCACTACCTTGTTCTTCTCCCTGGCGATATAAATTCTTATCCATAGAAGCATAGACAAGCATTGGAAGACCGAATCCAATCAAACCAGCATATAAGGTACCTGAATCAAAGAAAACACCAAAAGAGAAGCGTTCCCAGTGTTCTAGCAACCAACGAAGCCGCAACATTCCCATGAAAGGTACTGCTGCAGTCGAAAGTTGGTAGTAATGGTAAAAGGACTGGAAAATAACAAATGAAAATAGCCCCACCACCAGGTAGGGCCATATAGGTTTTCTAATCATCGTGTCTTCTCCTTCCCAATCTCCTTCGTAACAACTGGCATCGTTCCTTTATAGACCTTATTTGTCTTATAGTAATTGATTTTATCTTCAGGAGTCATTTCATGTGGTTTCTTCAGCACCTTTTTCGCAAACTCTTCCAATTTTTCTGGGCTTTTCGTGATGTCTGCTAACATCTCTTTGAGAGCCTTTTCTACCAAGGTGCGATTTTTTGTTTCAAAGAAGAGATAAGTTGCACCATCTTTTTGATAATAAGTAAAACCTATCTTATACTCCTCCAGGTAATGCTTCAACTTGGCCAAGTGGACTTCACTATTTAACAACTTCTCGACATCTTTTTTTGATTTGGTGGCCATAAAATCATTAAAACGTGTCTCCCCTTCAAAGGTTCGGTTCGCTGCCTTATGTTGTTTCTTTTCATAATGGGCTTTTGCGAGGGCATACAGAGCTTGTATCGTCATCTCCAGGGTAACTTTTCCTTTTAACGCCAGAGAATGACTGACTTTTTCTTGATCCATGTAAGACCTCCTTTATTTTGGATAATTGGATAGTTCTGGCTTAGCAATAACCTGGAATCCGTAAGGTGCTGAAGGTTCTTCCTTCACAGTAACTACCAAGCGTTTCTGACTTCTATTCTCACCGTCTTTCACGGCTACTACATAGGTTAGCTGATAAGTTGCTTCATCAACAATCAAGCTAGATTCCAAAATCACAGACTGCAGTTGACCTGCTTGTCTATCTATCGTTAATTGAGGAGCTACGAAATCAGCCATTTTCCCTTTATCAGAGTAAAGGGCTGGCAAAAAGTAACGTGAAAAGGCATCTAGTTCCCCTGTTTTTGACTGAATGGTTTTTAGATTTGAAAGTTCCTTGGATACGGCCAAGAGTTGCTTTTCTTGATGGTAAACTAGCGTAAGTGATAAGCCAGCAAGTGTCAGACTTCCTACTAGACTCAATAACACCAAAACTCTTCCTAAATACACCCAAAAAGAGCGTTTAGAAGAAGTTCGAGGTTTGGGAGTTTCATGTTTCAAGGAAGAGGCTTCAACTTTCTCTTCAGGAGTCTTCTCTACATGTTTTGTTTCAGGCTGGCGCTTAAAGAAAGAGTTTTTTGCTTCTTTTGCTGGGGCCTCCTGGTGATTCAACGTACCAGGCTTCAGGAAGAGGCTATCCACAATTCCCTCAAACGGCAAATAGACATCTTCTTGGTAGATCACTACATTCTTTTTATCCAGTTCCTCTACCAATAAAACGGCCTCTGCCCCCTCATGCTTAACCTTGGCATTTTCTCGCTCCAGGGCTTGATACACAAGGTCTCGATTCTTATACGTTGTGGTCGTGTTTTGTGTCAGATTGGTTAAACGGTACATGTTTTTCAGATCCTTTCAATTTTCCTTCAGCAAGAGCTGCTTTAATATCAGCCCAGGTTAAATTATGTTCAGCCAAGTAGTTTGATCGTTCCTCATGCTTGGCCAGAATGATTTGAGTTTCTAGCTGCTGCAGTTTCTCTTCTTCCTTCTTGGCCTTGGACATATAGTCAGCTAAGCGGTTTTCCGCTTTCTGTTTTTGTTTTTCCAAAGTTTCTAATTTTGTCATTGTTCCTTTTTCCCTTCTGTGCTTTGTGTTTGGTTATTGATTGGTTTGTTTAACGATGGAATACTCGCCTTTTCGCTGGCGTTCAAGCTGTCCACAATCAAAATAGGATCAATATGATTTACCAGGTATTTCCCATCTTGCTTGCTGAAGCGAATCCGTATGGTTCTTGAAGATCCTACGTTTGTTTGGGCGTTAGTATAATCATACTTCTTCTGTAACTGTGTCTGAGTGTATCTCACTTGAGCTAGGACAACATTATTTTCTTGATCGATGTAGATGGTAGAAGACTTCATCTGTGTATCCACTACATAGCCCTTATAGGTTTGTACCGTTGGTTCTTCTTCAGAGTTCACTTCCTGATTGTAAGCAGCTTCTGTCATATAGGGCAAATAGCGATTTCTATTTTCTCCAAGATCCTGCTTATTGAAGTAAGCCGTCAAAAATTCCTTTACATATTCTTGCGTTAGTTCGCTTCCCTCTGCTTTGGTTTCTTGTTGCGTAGTTTCAGCTTCCTGTTTAGCTTTCTTTTGCGATGAGGTTGCTGCTCCAATCCAGAATACGAATCCTAGAACTAGCACAACTCCTATAAGGATTCCTCCTATTTTCAGGAGTTTCAATTTCTCCATATCTATCATTTTCATGATTTACCTTCTTTCTTTTTTAATTCGGTGTCGCAAACGTATAGTAGTAAGCTGGATAGATGACACGAAAATGGACCTTATCCTGTACTCCTTGGATATTACATTCTGAAACGAGGAATGAACCGTCTGGATTCACAGCTTCCACAATCGCAACATGGCCGTATTCATCTGGTGTCCCACCAAATCCACCTACTACTGATACAACAGCTCCTTTTGTTGGAGTTGTACTATACCGCCATCCTTTTGCGACCAGATTTGCTACCCAGTCCTGACCATTGCCAAGGTAACCATAAGCTCCTGATAAGTCTGTAATCGTTCCTAGTTCAACTAAACGATTATAGGCATACCAAGTACATTGTCCCACTTCATAACCGCTTCCTTGTTGTGTAGTCATAGAAGCCTGTGTTGGAGGGTGTTCCACTTTTGACTTATACTCTTCAGGGAAATTCCAGGAAGACGCTAACGCTCCACCTCCTCGAACTTGTTGAGTAAGAAAAGCGTGGATCTGCTTAGCGTTATTTTGGCGCTCTAGGACCTTGTCTCCAGAGTTCCCTTCCCAGTTAACCAGGAACCGCTCTGTAAGTGTCTCTACATCTTCTGTGCTGGTTAGAATTGAGGTCAGTTCAGTGATATAGTAAGGAGTATCCCCCTCCAACATAAAATCTAACTGCAGTTCTAAATCGTACCACTTTTTATCTTTTGATTTTGCATAATTCAATAATAGAGTATGCCTAGTAGAACCATCTGCTGTATCTGTCCACTGACCTAATCCTAAACCTCGACGAAGAATATTTGGATACCCACCATCATAGATAGCGGGCCCACTTATAGCTAACCAGGACTCATCATCCCAGGAAGAAGAATCAGCCCCTACTGGCGGACTAAGATAATCTCCTTCAGCACGTTTAGGATTGATATTACTTTCAGTTGCAAAGTTTCCAAGCATGGCTGCCAAACCATTATCTGTCAGCCCTGGTACCTTTTGCTTCAAGTAGTCTTTTATCGCTCGTGATTTTTGTCCTAAATCACCATCAAGTGTAGTAATGACTGAGGTTGTCTGATTGTACGTGACAGATTGAAAGTAAAAGCCTGGATTGACTGATGTCCACTTTTCTTTCTTATCCTTTGTCTCTTTTTCCTCCAATTTTTGATACTGAATGACCTGGTAACCATTTGCCGTTACCTTCCCAACCTCGTCTCCAGCTTTGACCTGATCACCGTCAGAAACACGGATATTTCCTACCTCTTCATAAGTAAAGATGGCTTTATCTGTTTTGATGGATACAGTAGTATCATCTGTCACACTGACTTGACCGTCAATAGGAGCTCTTAGAGCTTGTCCTGTTGAAGCTTTTAGTTGTGTTTTCTCATAGATTTCACTCTTAGAGGTATAACCAAACCGCTTCAGGATAACTAGAGGAGCATGATAAGAAGGGTCGTCTTCCTGGTAAAAGGGATTAGCTAGTTCTTGATAAGATGGGTATCGACCAACTTCTTTAGTCAAATCCTCTAGCTCTTTATACTCTTCTAACTCGCTATCACTCAACTTAGTCCACTTGAGATCTGACGAGGGGCCATATAAGTCAGCCATCTTTTTCAAGTTGTGAGGGTCATCATTCAAATGATTCCAAAGATCATTCAAGGCATCTGAATAGTGATTGAAACCTAATATTCCAGCCCATTCACCACCAGTCCCCTCATTCCAGTTACTTTCTGGTTTCCACTCACTACCGTAGCGAAAGTTCATGAAAAAGATCATGTCATCGATGTTGGTCCAATAGTCTACCTTATCATTTGACTTCTCTCGATCTCGTTTACTAATTTGAAGCCATGACTTGTTCAGGTCAAATTCATTTTGTTGGACAGGACCACTGCCTCCAAACATGGCCATAAATGCCCCAAATACTGCAAAGATGAGGAGCATTAAGAAATAGGACTTGACAGCTAAAGGATTGGATAAGATGGAACGCAGGGGCTTTGTCGCAACCTTCAAAACCTTTCCTGTCCCTCTTGACACCTTCCCAAACTTTGAACCTGCAAGTCGCTTTCTGGCCTGTTTCATCTTTTTGCTGAGCTTTCCTTCCCAGGAGAACTCTTTTGGTGTTCGAGTATATCCTCGCCCTCTGATGAAATTATAGCTTCTATTGAGCTGTCCATAGCTGCGCTTGATTGAATACTTGGATAATTTTCCTACAGCATTTAACGCTCTTTTAGAGGCGTTTACCTGATACTTAAATTGACGAATGTTTTGCCTCGCCTGAACCCAGTCTCCAAGAATCTCATTATCTCTGACTGTCTTCTCAACGTCGTGTCTCGCTTTCATTCGAGCACTTTGTTTAGCACGTTTCTTTAGGCGGTTAGGGATATAACTGTCATCAGCTTTTTTAGCTCGTTTATAGAGCGTTGTTGCAATTTGTTTTTCCAACTTTGCTCGATCACGTTGTTGCTTAAAGAAAAGACCTCTAGCTGTTGCTTGAGGTCCTTTATGTAGTTTATAATCTTTGTTCGCTAAGCGATAATTCTTCTTAGCTTCTTTAAATGCAACTTTTGAGTCTAAACGTGCTTCTTTAGGCTTTTTTTCAGCATTGAGGGCTAATCCTTCTTTGATTCTTCGCTTGCGTTCCTGTTTTAATTGTTTGCGATTACTTTTAGACAAAAGAAATTACCTCTCTTTCTATTTTTTAACTATCTGTCGCAACCAATTGATACAGCTTGGTATCTTTAGGGATAGGATTTTCAAATGGTACAATCGTATCCCCAGCCACGATCAAACCAGTACCTTTCGCTTTTGGCCGCAAGACAAATCGCTCCAGTGAAGGCGTAAGAGGGATAACCTGCTCCAGGGCATCTAGGTCTGTCCGCTTCAGCTTCAGGAGGGCTAGAAACTCACAGTTTGCGACTAGCTTTCTACCTTCCTCTGTAGATAAAACAGTCTCTGGGTTTTGGGTAATCCCTGTTGGAATAGCCCCGTACTTACGAATACGTGAGTATAGCTCTGTAAAGAAGGTTGCTTGCAGTTTATTTTTGAAGTATAGTTGCAACTCATCAAAGTACAACCATGTAATAGCTTTTCCTTGATTATTGACTACCTGGTTCCAGATGAAGTCCTGAATCACCAGGAGGGCAAATGGCTTCAATTTACCACTCAACTGCTTGAGATTGAAGATAATAAAGCGACTATTCATATTGACATTTGTAGGATGAGCAAAGATATCGTTTGAACCGATAGTATAAGGTTCTGCCTTCAGCGCCAGATCCTTGGCCACATCTTCAGGTTGACGTTCTAAAACTGCTTGCCAATCCTTAAATGTTGGTTTTTCAAATTCCTCATAGGTCTTTCTCGTTACACGGTCAATCATCGCAAATTCATCGTCTGATACCTCAGAGAATATATTCTCAAACAGGGTTGATAAGAGGTTTGATTTTTGGCCAATCGGGTCACTATCTTCTGCCTGCAGTTTATCCTTATCAGGAAGATCCAATAAGTTAAAGTGATGTTGTGAACCAGGAGCAATTGTGATAATTTCTGCACCTAATTCTCGGCCAATACCAGTGTACTCATCTTCAGGATCGACGATAATAATATTATCTTCAGGGTAACTTAGAGTTGTAGGAATAATCTCTCCTCCTTTAGCGAGAACAGACTTTCCTGATCCTGAAGTCCCAAAGATACAACCTGAACCTGTATTCAAGTCTTTCTTACGGTCAACTGTGATAGCGTTCTTAGAGAGCTGATTCTGGCCATAATAAATTGCACGTTGACTGCTAGATCGAAGATCTACGTTGGTAAATGGGACTTGTGTGGCCAAGTTACTAGTAGTCATATCTCTCATAAAACGGCGTTTTACGTTGATAAATGGAATCCCAATCGGTAGAATCGTATTCAAGGATTCTTCCTGGTACAAGTAACACTTATCCAGTTCTACCGTATTCTTACGGACAGATCGTTGAACCTGCTCAGTGTAGATATTCAACTCCTCCAGACTGTCAGCCATGAAGAAAATCGTCATCACACCTGAAAACATTTTTTGGTCATTGTCCTGGAGTTCTTCAGTCCATTTCTCTGTTTCACGAGATGTCTCCACAGCCTTCCCACCAACAGCCAGGTCACTTCCATAACCTTCTTTTGCTGCAGCCTTCTGACTTTTGATCATTTCCCTACGTACACTTGACTTAACTGTCTTGATTTTCTTCAGGGCATCTGCAGTATCATAGGGCTTCGCATGCAGACTGATAGCCAGTTCAATTCCTGTATCCAGGATATTCTTAATCAGTTTGTCATTCAGGAAGGTAGGATATTGTCTAACATACATCACCCTTGCGAAACAATCATCAATTTTCATATGATCTTTTTCAAACTTCAGATAGTTTGGAGCTACAAAGTCCCTGGTTGATAATCCAGAAATAGCGATGTCTTCATAGTTGAAATCAATAAAACCTTCTCGCCTCAAGAGTTTTCGGAAGATAAGAAGACGATCTAATCCCTCTAACTCCTTAAAGGAGATTCCTAAGCCACTGTACTGACTTTCAATAACGCTGGCTGTATCATCAAGGATTCTTCTAGCTTGATGATCCTGGTCTGTTTGGGTTGTAATCGTCAGATACTTTTCTACCTTGAAGGTATTTTGTTCCTGAGAAAAACGATCATTGATCATCGCATTATATTCTTTACGATAATCATCATATCCGTCTCCAACCAAATCATAGCGAATAGAAGATAAGCTATTGCTTTCTACTCGACGATTCAGGATCAATAGCTGCATATCATTGTCAATATCCAGCGAATTAAAAATATCAGCGCTTGTTTCAATGATATCAATTCGCTCATCATCTGTTGCAGTAATATAGCTTGTATCACCTAGGCGATAGGTCTTTGAAAATTGATCATTTGTAATTTTCATGAGCCCATCAGGCATCAACCATTGATAATTAAGACTATTCTGTGTAGATGCCGTCATGGTACGTCTTAGACGTTTGGCCCGTTCCCGTTCTTCCTTAGAGAGTTTCGGGGTTTTCTTTCGGCCGAATAAATTCATTTCTTGTATATTCCTTTCTGTCATAATCTGTCTGATAAGAGCGTTCCTGCTTAGTCAAAAGGAAACGAACCTCATCTTTAATTTTTTCATCAATATAACACCCGAAAATAACAAAAGGCGCTAATAATAAAATATCAACGCCATAAAGGATTATATCAGGTGCCTTCAGCCAATAGAGGATAGTAGTGACAACTACTGTCAATGCTATACCAAATAGTAGCACTAACTGTCTCAGTGTCATATAGCCTATAACTGGCCTTTCGTAGCTATCTAAAGCCTTTAAAAATTCACTGCCTAAACGTGTCATTCTGTTCCTTTCTTCTAACTATTGTGACATTTTTTCTATCTTTCTCATACTATAAATAGAAAAGAAAACTACAATCAACGCTAAAGCCATAACTACAAAAACCATCCTCATAAACTCCTCATCGTTTAGGTAAAGGATTTTAATCACTGACATAAAAGAAGCATTTCCTACTCCTAATATTCTAGAAGAGAGTAAATTAAATATCTCTGTAGCTACATATGCAATAAAAGCAAGAAAGAGATTTATAGGTACTAAAACCGATAAAACAGAAGCACTGATTCCACCTAAAATAGAAAATATTCTATACTTTTTATTTGTATCAAATAAACTATCTTTTTTTGTATAATATTTTCTGGTTGCCAACAACACATACTCTTTGTTTCCTCTTGAATGCTTAGATGTACGTTTCTGCTTTAAAGCGAGAGATTTATTTTTTCTAATCATAAAAATAATTCCTTCCTAGTTCACCTGCATGATATTCTTAGCCATGCGTTGGCTGCCAAAGAGCATAATGATGTAAATGATTCCTTTTGCAATGGCTACGAGTGCAGTTATAAAAGCTCCAGTATTGCTAAGTGTCAATAAATCATTCGTGACAATAGCTGGATAAAGCATGGTCACAACCACTAAAATCAATCCCTGAAGGACAGCAGCAGCATAGAGCTTAAAGAAACCGAGGCAGATAGGTCGTAAGCTATCCACCATGTAACAAGCGACAATAATTTTAGCGATTCCCTTATACGTGTAAAGCGTAAAGGAGCGTAACAGGATCAACAACTTAGTCGATATCTGACCGACAAAATCAACAACCCCATAGACAATTTTAAAGAATGTTTTCTCAATCATACCTAAACCTTTAAAATCTGGTGGCTCAGAACTGAAAGGATCTGTAGCATTCTTGGCTACTAATTTAATGATAACATTGAACAACCATGACAAGGCATCAAAAATCGCATCCACATAGAGGATAAAAAAGAGTGCGATAGCATACTTGAGGATTTCTTCAATCCAAAGCTGAAATGATAGCTCTCCTCCATTGCTTTTAAGTTGTTGGTGCCAATTCATAAGGTTGATCCCCATAAAAAGGAGAAGGAGCAAAATTGCTACCTTCTCCATCGAACCTGAAATTGTCTCCATCAGCTGATAAGCTGTCTCATTATAGTCTTTCAGACTCATGGTTAGTTGATCAAGTGTGGATTGGTTCATAAAACCACCTCCTCTTTCTTCTTCATCCTAACCAAGAGATTGAAGACCTGTTGCTAAAGCTGTAAAGAGGGCTTTTAGAACGGCACCTAGAAGTGCACCTAGTATCAAACTTTGGATTCCTTTATCCTTCTTATCATCCAATTCACGTTTGATTCCTACTGCTAAGTCCCAGGCACCCCAAGCGGCCCAACCAATACCGATAATCCCACCGATATTCCCAATTTTGTTAATAAAATCTACAACTGCATCCATTATTTTTTTCTCACTTTCTTTTTATAAAAAGGTACTAAGAAAATTCCTTAGCACCTACATTGTTTATTCAATACTATGTTTCATCCGTTGGACGAAAGGTTAGAGAGAGGGCTGTAATCACAGCTAAGACAACGATAATAGTCGTTTCCCACCAATAGTAGATGGGGACCTTTTGAGGAAAGAAAAAGTTAGTCATAAGCCAATCTAACTGCTTCTCTACATCTGCAGAGGGACCTGATTTTGTTATCCAAAAATATATTTCCCAAAAAGCAGCATAGCCTAGGACAACTACAATCTTAAATACTACCCATCCAATTGCTGTCGCAATCAAGCTCTTAATCAGATTAAAGATAAAGAGGAGAAACATGAGTGGAGTCGCAACCATCAAAACGGCAGCTCTCGCAATCACACTCGGTAGGTTCTTTATTCCTGACCAGATGGCTTTTCCTAGCCAACGTAGGCCTTTTTTCCACTTCTTCTCTTCAGCCTTAGTGACTTCTGATTTTTTTTGAGTTGGAGTGTAGTATCTATATCCACTTCTAGTCACATGTGCATCCATTTTCGTGTCCTTTCTCATCTCTCTTCCCCCTCTTTTTTATGGCTTCATTATACCATAGATGAGGGGGAATTTCTAGATGTTCTATTTTTTATGCTTACGAAGCCCAGCTCCTGCAAGACTCATCAATCCCAAAATCATACCCCAAGTTGGAAGCATGCTTGCTGCTGTTCCTGTATTTGGAAGTGATGGCTGCGGTTGTGGCTTGCCTGGTTCTTTAGGCTCTGGTTTTGGAGGTTCTGGCGTTGTGGTTGTCACTTTCGCCGTCATCTCCTGTAAATTGACTGTATTGATAAAGGTATTTTCAACCTTCCCAGCTGCGATGCGTTCGACTTCTAGATAGAAGTCTGCATCAAAGGTTCCTTTAACTCCTAGAGAGTTTAGGAAGTCTTGATTGATAACGTAAGACCATTTGCCTGCTTTCTCGTCCCATTTGACGGTCACGATTTTCTTGAGGAAGTTAGGATCCGTATCCTGGTTCACTTTAAACAAGAAGGCATAAGGTGTACCTTTGACAATCTTGTCACCAGCTTTGATAACTTTACCATCCTTCAGGATAACGTCATAAGGAAGAACCAAGTCTTTAGCAGCTGTGTACTCTGTCCCCTTGATAATACCTTCCCACTTGCCTGTGAATCGATCATGAACCACATCCAACTGGTCACTGCCATCATATTGGAAGAGGCTGTCGTGTTTAGTAGGCACGGTTACGCCATCAAGTAGATAGCGGATGTATTGGCCAATCTGTACTTCTTGGCCGTCCAAGACTTTTTTATTATCCTTTTGATCCAATGCGTGTTTTTCAGGCTTCACATCAGGAACTGAGACAGTCACAAGGTTTGATTGATAGCCATTGCCAAAGTCGATCTGTTTAAAGTCATTCTCGACTTTCTCCCCTGCTTTAACCAGAAGCTTAGCTGGAAGATCAATCGTCACGTTTTTATTTTGCTTCACGTAATTTTGGTAGAAGCTCGCAGAGTCTTTCGGTGTCCAAAGATAGAATTCACCCTTCGGATTCAAGTTCAATTCCTTCAGGATTTTATTGATTGCATCTGTACGTCCTTTGTCTGAGAGCACATGGTACATAGTAAAGAGCGCTTTAACGTCTTTACCTGCAGCAGTCATCTTGATCTTGCTGTAGTCAACTGTGAAGGCTTTGTCTTGAACATCATCCAGGATAGCAAACTTCTTGCCAAGTGCTTTCACTGAAGCAATGGTTTTAGCGTAAGGGCTGTAATCTGTCATCAAGCGGAAGGTCACGTTGCGGTCAAATGTTGTCGCACTATTGATATCCTTACCAGAGCGATCCAAAACAGCTTTAACTGGTTTTGGGGCTGGTGGTGTGTAGTTTGTGACTGGATTAGAGTAAACCTCGTAGTTATTCACTAACACTTTATAAGTGTTATCATAGAAGCCCTTGTCATAGACAGGCTTCCAGGTAATCACTGGAGCTTCTAAGCGTTTCCCTTCGTAGGTTGCAGTAAAGGTATAAGTGTTCTTTCCTGCATCATATGAAACAGTCCATCCCGCTTTCTCTGCAGCTGCTTTCGTCACAGTTACATCAGGAACAGCCCCAGCTTCAAGAGGATCGATGATGGTAATCTTGTCACCCTTTTTCACATTGGAATAGATATTGTCATGGATCAATGTATAGGTCTGAGTAGCGTTTTTAACTACTGTTTGACCATTTGTGTTGGTCTTATCTGTATCTGCTACAGATTTGCTGACAACTGGCTTATACTGCAATTTATAGCCGTGATAGTTTGCTGATAACTTCTGATTTTTCGTCTCAGAAAGTGTTTTAAGAGCCAAGGTCGGTTTAACTGGATTTTTCGCTTTAACCAATTCAGCTGATACAGGTTCAGTCTGAACTGGCTTCACGGTTGTTTTTGTGATAGTTGCAGTAGCTGGAACTTCAACGACTGGCGCTACAACCTTTGTATTCAAAGCAAACCAATAAGTTTGGCCATTTGGACTTTCTGGTCCATCCCATTGAATAAATTCGGTTGTGAAGGCTGTCCCTTCCTTAAAGACTCCAAGAGCGGCACCCTTGTACTGATATGCTGAAGAGGAAGTATCCCAAAGATGACCTACCTCTTCCTCACGGTTATAGTCTTCTGCATAAACATAGCCATAATCCTTGTTTTGAGTAACAGTTGATCCATTAATTTCAACATGTGTCCCATTGATGGCTTTTGCGCCTTCCCACCCGATAGGGTTGTGGTTTAGAGACGAGTAGGTCAAGGCTGCAGGTGTCTTTTTAGATGCCTTGAAAGCTACTTCTTGGCCGTCCTCATTGTAGTAGTAGGTATCTGTAACTAGGAAGTTCATGTAGTCCGCAGCTCCACCTGTTCCATCATTTCGAGCTACTACAAAGCCCTCAGTCGGATCATTTAAGACATAGACATCATTTAGACCAGTTTTACCTTGGTTTACAATTTGAAATTTTCGATGGATACGAGAAATATTGTGTTGTTTCCCATCCTCTGTTGTGACTGTTAAGCCGTTTAACCCAGTATAATCAATTTCTGTTGTCCAACCATTGCCCACATCTTTGTATTTCAAGACTTTGGTTGAGTCTAGAACACGAGAGTACCCAGATCTGCCACTTGATGAGGCGATATAATCCGTAGTCAGTTCTTCTGCTCCTGAAGCTGTAGACTTCACAGTTGCTTCAGGATTAGCGGTCGAAAGACTTAGAGCTTGTAGTACAACTTCTTTTGTGTATCCTTCAGTGCTTGTTTTAGACTGAAGATCGTTGTACTTCTTCTGCCATTCAGCTTGGGCCTGCTTAGCTTTATCATAGGCTGTTTGGTTTTGTTTCCCAATTTGCTTCGCTTCATCGGCTGAAGAAACTTCTTGAGTTTTAGAGGTTAAAAGTACACCAGAGTTTTTCAAATCTGTTGATTTACGATCAGCATCTTGATTGACTTGATCACTAGCATTCTTCTTCTCTGTGTAGGCAGCCATGAGGGCTTTGTTAAGCTCCACTTTGCCTTTTGCAGCCGCAATAGCCTGGTCATTTTGTTTCTTCAATGCTTCTACTTCTGCGACTGAAGAGACCGTACGTGTAACGACTTTAACGTCAACCTTTTCTTTCTTCAGCTGTTCAGATGCGCTTTCTACCTCTTTGTTTAAAGTAGCAGCTTGCTCAACAGTAGCATCATACTTAGCTTTTTCACCCAGGTAGGTTGAGACAGCTTGCTGGTTTTCTTCTAAGACTTTCTTAGCTGTTTTAGTAGCTTGCTTGTTTTTGTCAGCAGTTCCATCCGTGGCAGTCGAACCATCATTCGTCACTGTGACAGTTGTTGTTTGTTCGTGCTTGGCTTTTTCATCAGCTACAAATTGATTGTTAGCGTGAATAGCTTCCTGCGCTTCATTGAAGGCGTCATTGTTTTGAACTTGTTTTGCAGTTGTAGCTTCAAGCTCCTTGACCTGCTTGTCCTGATCTTGTTTAATCTCAGACTTAGATTGTTCAAGACTAGATGAATTAGTGTCTGTACCTTTGTCAACACTTGCTGTTTCAGATACAACTACTCCAGCTTGTTTAGCCTTGTCAGCAGCCTTTGTGACTGCTCCATTATCAATCGCTACAGACTGGCTTCCTGTTGTTTTGCCAGCTTGTTTAGCGTATGCGTTGTTATCGTTTTTAGTTTCAGGCTGTACTGCTTCATCCGCCAATACAGAACCTGCAGAGAAGGCTACAATACCTGCAACTGCAATTCCTGATACTAAGCCTTTAGCCCATTTTTTCTTACGGAAATATCCGTGTCCTTGTGTTTTTTCTGTCATTTAATTGTTTCCCTTTCCATTTCACCTTAAAACATTTTCTTCTTGTAGACGTAGCTGACTGCTGTCAACAACATAGCCCCAATAGCACCCAGAATGCTTTCTGCAGCCCCAGTGTTTGGAAGTGTTTTGAGTTTGCCTTCTGAATCAGTAACAGAGATAGTCTTATCTTCATTGACAGTACCTCCGACCTCTTCAGGAGCCACTACAGAACCATCTGAAAGGACTACGTTTCCGTTTTGGGTGCTAACAATAGACGCACCAGTATTTGTTTCAACGGGCTCTTTGGTTACATCATGGACAACCTGTCCAGTCGATGTAGATGTTGTTCCAATTTGAGATTTCCCTTGCTCATTTGCCTCATCTGTTGTTTTTGGCTTTTTAGCTGGGACACCGTCAAGACTTTCAGCGTTATCTTTGCCTTGTGGCTTATCTGAAGGTGCTGACTGATCTGGTGTTGCTGGTTTATCATTTGGTACACCGTCGAGGTTCTCAGCGTTGTCCTTGCCTTGTGGCTTGTCTGAAGGTGCTGGTTGGTCTGGTGTTACTGGCTTATCATTTGGTACACCGTCAAGATTCTCAGCGTTGTCCTTGCCTTGTGGCTTGTCTGAAGGTGTTGTTGGGTCAACTGGAGTAACTGAAGGCTCTGTTGGCTGAACTGCTGGAGCCTCTGTTGAAGCGCTAGGTGCTGTTGGCGTAACTACTTCTGTTGTTGGAGCAGAAGAATCAATGGGTGCAAGTTCGTCTGCTGATACATAACCAGCTTGTGCTAGTGCGATTGTTGATAGTGCTAGTGTAGCTAATACTTGTTTTTTGTTCATGATTTTTCCTTTTCTTTATTTATTTTTCGGGTTATAACCTTTTCCAGTTAAACGAAGTTCCATTCCTGATGGTGTCTTAACTTTTCGAGCTATAACTTGAGCATCTCTCTTGATAGTGCGAATTTGATCATAAACCTTTTTATAAGGCAAATGAAATTCAACATCCCTTAAAAGGCCGTCTACGTATCCTCTAGCCTGTTTGACTGCATAGTCTGGCTTCAGGATAAGGTCTGTGCCGTCCTCTAAGCGAGCTGTCGCACCTCCTTGTTTTCCTAAAACTTTTAAGTCCTTTAGGCGGACGGTTATTTCATCTGTCATAGATTTCTCCTTGAAGTTGAAAGGCGAAAATTACGCCGTGCTGTGTAAAAACGTATTTTTACATCGGTATTTTATACGCTGGGTTTATAGTCTAGAAACCCTTACTCCTTCAGCTTATGACCTTTGTCATGCTTTTTCGTTCAGTGGCTGGACTAGATATCCTTTTCTAGTTTGCTACTCGCCCCCGTTTCTTTTTTATCCATAGCCACGCTGTATTAGGGCAAGCCTTGTATTCAGTTTTCAAAGGTCTGTAGTTTAATGACTTCTCGGTCAATATAGATTTATCTGTACTAGGTTTGGTCCGATTCTGATCCTAACAGGTAGTCAATAGTTACCCCAAAGTATTCTGCTACTTTCTTAGCATTTTCAAGACTTATCTGACTATATCCTGTTTCCCAGTTTGATATGGTGTTACGAAATACTCCTATCTGATCAGCTAAGGCTTGCTGAGACAGTCTAGACTGCTTTCGTAATTCTTTAATACGATTTTGTGTTTGTTTCCTCACATCTACTTGTCTCCTTCATCGTTTGGACTTGATAGTATTTCATCATCCAGCAAAGAAGCATTATCCACTTCCTTTATAACTTTGCCAATAGTACAACCAAAGAGCAATAATAAACCGATGACGAATATAATCATTAACCCTAGCTTAAACATTACTATCCTCCTGATATTGTTCTTTATTTTGTCCGATAAGTTATCTTCTTCACCCATCGAGGATTGATAGCAAACGGCGGAGTCGCTGATGGAAAATTCATACTCGCTCCTGTTCCAAATGAACTTGATACCAATTTTTCTAGTTCCTCTAAGTTGGAAGTGACGGAAATACTGTCTACCGTTTTATCAAAATACTCTACAATCATTTCAATCTCTTGAACTGGTTGGGAAGGTGTAGCTTTCATAGCTTGCCCTCTGTACATTCTCTCTTGGTTATTAAACAATCCCATTAAATCAATCCTCTTTCTATTGCCATGATAAGAAAATTTGTCTGAGTTTCTCATCTCTTTCTTTTTTCGGTAAATCAAAAACAGCTTTAGGAATCATGTAGATTTTCTCCTTCGGGCTACGACCGATCGTTAGCACTTTACCATCAATTGGTCTAAATTCATCTTTTAACATGTTTCAACTCCTTTAGACAATTCTGATAAATAGCTATTGAGTTTCGTCTCCGACAGTTTATCTGGATAATAGTATGCAATCAGACTAGGGCACTCATCAGGGAATTTTCTAGCGTGCTCACTTTGTCCTGATAGCTCCAGGAAACCATTTTCTTTTTCGATAAGCAGTGCCATTTTCCAGAAGCGAATCATCATTTTGTAGAAGTAGGCTGGGACATTCTGGATTGATTTTCCTTCAGCCTCTCCTGTTTTAATTTTGAAAATCAATTTATCAAGCTCACGTTCAAGATCTTGCAGCCAAACCTCTCCATAAATTTCCTGATCAGCTAAGAGGTTGTTGTAATTCTTCTCAACTTGACGTTTCGATTGATAGATTTTATTTTCAAGAATTTTTGCATCTTTTCCAAACAAACTGAGTTTCTGAACTAGAGTAGGAGAAAGAAAACCATGTTGCCCCATTTTAAATGCTTCAGAGATTGATAAATCAGATAAAGATGACTCGCAATCGTATCGATTAGTATCGTTAGATAATTCAGTCTCGTTATTCTCAGTATCATTAGCGTGTCGTTTCGAAATTTTTTGACATGTCGTTCTAACATTTCCTTGATTTTTTTGGAAGTGTCGTTTTGACATTTCCGCCGTTGCCGATGGGTTGGAGTGAATTTCTTCAGCAGGGAGAACTTGATAGTCAATATTGCCCAAGTACAGTAGATTAGGCTTATTCAAACCTTGTCGAACCTCTTCTAAGAGGCCATATTCCTGGAGCTCTTTTTTTAGTTTAATAACTTTTTTATTACCATAGCCTAAAATTTCTTGAAGTTCAGTAATTGTATAAATCAGATAGACATCTCCATTTTTATCAATCCAGTTATTTCTAAGAGATAGTTCAAAACGGTCTTTCAAGATAGCGTATGTGAATTTAGCATCTGTACTCATCGGTTTATAAAGTGGTGATTCAACAAATATTTTTGGTATTCTATAAAATCTTTCACTTGATTGAACTTGTCTTGCAGAAATTCGCTTCATACTAAACACCTACTTTCAACAAAAACTGACCAGTGTCAGAAAACTGAAATAAACCAAGTTCCTCTAGCTCTTTCAAAATTAAATGTGCTCTCGTTCTTGTCATATTTTGTGACTTCATAATTTCTTTCAATACTAGGTCACGTGATTGTTGCGCTTGTCTTGTCATTGGGTTATCCTTTCTTATCACCAGCTAATGGCGATTTATTCACAGCTATATCATAATGTATAATGAGAAATTCTATTTTAAAGGGACAATCAATAAATTATCGAACTATTTCCTTTATCTGTTTGATAATATCTCTTTCCTTTTTATCAAGTTCTATGTATTCCTGTAGGAGTTTTGACTTTTTTTCACTGATAAAAGAAAGTTCTTTAACTAACTCTATCGATATTGTTGCGTTTGGTTTATTAGCCGTAAAGTTCTCTTCATAACCGAGAAGATATGGGATAGATACTCCAAAATATTCTGCTAGAATTTTCGCGTTTTTCTTTTTAGGTGTTCTAATTCCTTGATTATACCCCGACAACGTAGGATAAGCTATTCCAGTTGCCTCACTTATCTCCTTCAGGGATATCCCCCTATCTCTAACAAGTATTTGAAACGGAGTCATATTTTTGCTTCCATCAATACAAGAATCATCATCAAGCCCTAGTAAGTAAGGGATAGATACTCCAAAATATTCTGATAGTAGTTGAGCATTTCTAGCATTAGGAATTCGGCTTCCCTGATTATAATTTCCAACAGTAGAGTACCCTATTCCAGTTGCTTCACTTATCTCCTTCAGGGATAACCCCCTATCTCTAACAAGTGATTGGAATGGAGTCATATTTTTGCTTCCATCAATACAAGAATCATCATCAAGTCCTAGTAAGTATGAGAGTGTTACTCCAAAAAATTTCGCTAGAATTTTAGCATTTTCTATACTAAGATTTGTTTTTCCATTTTCGTATTTTCCATATTGAGACTGGTTAGTATTCAAAACTTTTGCTAAGTCAGCTTGAGTCAGTCCTTTTTCTTTTCTTAGTTTTTTAAGTCTATTAGACATCTGGATTCCTCATTCTGTAGTATTTATTGAATAACCTCCAGGCTTTAAACGGGTTTTGTCTAGAATGATTTTCAAAAAATACGACATGATAACAACCTTTATTCAAGACTTTCTCAAGATCATTTTTCGATACAGATAAACCGAAATCTTCACGATCGCTAAGACTAAGTAAAAAATACTTTCTCCATCGTTTTTTTACTGGGACACTCCTAAACATCAGTTCATTAAGTTCTAATGACTCTTTTGAATAATCAAAGCTATAAATATAGCATGCCACCAATACTTTCTTGCTAAACATTCCTTATTTCCTTCCTACACATATCCCATCAATTCTGGATTATCTGACATTTTTTCTACTTTCTTTAATTTTTGCAACGAAAAAAGAGAGCGATTTTCTCGCCCTCTCAGGTTATATGATATTTAATTTTTCACTTTCCCAAAACTCTAGACACTTACCGGAGACTTTTTTTATTTAACGTAAACAACTCCAAGTTTACCAAAAGCGACTTCCCCACGGATAATCAAGGTTTTGTTTGTTGGCGCTACAGGAGCATCTGCCTTAGCTGCACCAAAGGAGGTTTCTACTTTCAAATCGACACGCCAGTGTTGTGGAACATAGACGGTTGCATTCCCAAAGGCCACTTCAATATTTAAAGTTGCAAAATCACCTAGCATCTCTGCATTATCATAGTAGATTTTAGCATCCCCAAAAGCGACTTCCACTTGGTCATCTACGAGATCTTGATCTTGCTTATAGAAGGTCCCGCTCCCAAAAGCGACTTCCTTATCCGTGACGACTGTTTTTTTCCCATTGTACCACCATTTTTTTTCATTCCAGAACTTACTTGAGTGAGTGAGATAACCAACACCTAGCACTGCTAAGATGCTAGCCCAAATAAGAGAATGATTGGTAAATGGTAACAAGTCATAAGCGTAATTTGCAATGATGAGCGCCAGTAAACCTGTAAAAACTGCTGATGTTAGATGACGACGAAGCAAAGCTTCAACTGATTGGTAAGCAAAAAAGGCGATACCAATCAAAGGCCATATCTTGCCATCCAAAGAAGGAATTCCGAAATTCCCTTGCAGCAAGATCCAAGCTGCTAAAACCAATAAAACAATACCAAATGCTTTCTTTTTCATGTCTGTTACCTCATATTTCTTAGATTTTCTTTTAGGAGGGATTGGTAATGTCGTGAGACATGAACCTCCTTGTGCGTCTGATAAAAGGAAATGGTGCCCGTTCCTGAAAAGGACTTGTCCACTGAGTAAATCTGACGGATGTTTGCAATAGTTGACTTGGAAACTCGACTAAAATAGCGAGGCAAGATAGACTCCAACTCATAGAGCTTGAGGCGAACCTCATAAGCTTCCTTCTGGTTATGAGCGTAGATCTTGCTCCCTTCTGTTTCAAAGAAGAGAATTTCTGAAAGGTCTAGATAATATTCACCTGTCCCCTTGTAAAAAGTCAACCTCGGAGCCTTTGACTCTTGCAAAAGTCGTTGCAAGTCTGCAATTTCATCTGTCAAAGTGGGGGTCTTGATGACAATTTCAGTCTCCTCTAAATTGCCGTCAATCTCAATTCGTAACTTCATCACATCTCCTTTCTGACTCTACTATATCAAAGCTAAGTTAGGAATACAAGGGCAAAAAAGCAAGTGGTCAATTTGAAGCAGTAAGTGGTTGTAGGACTAGCTTAACTTACATGTCAGAATAGGAAGAAAAGGAATCCCCACACCAGACCACAAGCATAGCCAACCAAGACATCCTTGGGATAATGAACCCCCCCTAAAACCCTCACCAGTCCAAGCAAAGCTGAAAAAATCAAGCATGCTAAGCCAACAGGTAGACTGGCATGCAGACAGGCCATGGAGATAATAGTTGCCGAAAAAACATGGCGGCTGGGCATCGACTGTCCCGAACTATCTTTTTCAAGCAGGGGACAGATGTCACAAGTTTCGTAGGGGCGTGGGTGATTGATTTTCTTACGAAACAGGGACAAGGTCACAAAACCTGATGCAGGAATAAGCACATAAACCCCAACTTGCTGACCAAGTCCTAGTTGCAGGTAAGTAGTGACTAGCAAGATTAGATAGATCAGGGGCATGGCGACTGTCATCAAACGATTGAAACTGCGTAATAGGAATAGAAGAATTGGACGACTAGTTAGTCTGGAGCTGATATTTCGATACCATTCTTGATAATTTTTCATTAAATTTCTCATTCATTACCTTTTTTCGTCTACAGGTGAGACGTTTGTCTTCTAGTATAGTGTAGAAAAAGAAGGCCGTCAAGCCTTCTTTTGATTTATTCTTCTGCTTCGTCTTCTGTAAACTGACTATTGTACAAGTCGGCGTAGAAGCCACCTTGCGCCATCAGTTCATCGTGGTTGCCTTGCTCGATGATATTTCCATCTTTCATGACAAGAATCAAGTCGGCATTACGAATAGTAGACAAGCGGTGGGCGATGACAAAGGAAGTTCGACCCTCCATCAAACGGTCCATAGCTTTTTGGATCAATTCCTCTGTCCGTGTGTCAACAGAAGAAGTCGCCTCATCCAAAATCAAGAGCGGTGCATCCTTGAGAAGGGCACGAGCAATGGTCAAGAGTTGTTTTTGTCCAACAGACAAGGTCACTGTATCATCCAAAACAGTATCGTAACCATCTGGCAGGGTCATGATAAAGTGGTGGATTCCCACAGCCTTGCTGGCTTCCATCATTCGTTCATCACTGATGTCTGTCTGATTATAAATCAGGTTCTCTCGAATCGTTCCTTCAAAGAGCCAAGTATCTTGCAAGACCATTGAAAAGGCATCGTGCACTTCTGAGCGCTTCATGTCCTTAGTATCCACACCATCGATACGGATACTTCCCTTATCAATCTCATAGAATTTCATCAAAAGATTGACAATAGTTGTCTTACCAGCTCCAGTCGGTCCAACAATCGCAACCTTTTGACCAGCATGAGCTGTCGCAGAAAAGTCATGGATGATGGTGCGCTCTGGTGTATAGCCAAAGGACACGTGATCAAAGACTACTTCCCCTTTCATGTTGCTCAATTGTCTGTCCTTATGAGATTCATCCTGCATCTCAGCTTCAGCTAGAAATTCTAATACACGAGTCATGGCTGCACTCGCTTGTTGCAAGCTCGTAATCCCTTGGGCAATCTGTGACAGAGGTTGGGAGAAGGTCCGTACGTAAACCATAAAGGCTACAATAATCCCTATCGTGATATGTCCTTCTAACGCCAGCGCGGCCCCAACGATGATGACTAAGACATAACTAAAGTTCCCAACAAAGAACATGGCTGGCATCATGATACCAGAGATAAACTGAGATTTCCAGATACTATCATGCAAGTCTTGGTTTAAACCTGCGAATCTCACTTTGGAAGCATCTACTGCGTTGTAGCTGGTCACTACATTATGACCAGAGTACATTTCTTCTACGTAACCATTGACGGCCGCCAGATTATTTTGTTGGGCTTTAAAATAACACTGTGACTTGGCCATGATTACGGAAACTGCCGCAAAACCAACAAGGGTTGATACAACTGTTACCAATGCCAAAATCCAGTTCATCCCAAACATAGTCACCAAGACAGCAATCAACAAGAAACTAGCTGAAAGAACAGTCCCTAAACTTTGGTTGAGAGATTGCGCCGCCGTATCCACATCGTTGGTCACACGAGATAGGGTGTCTCCTTGTGAATGACGGTCAAAATAGCCAAGTGGCAAACGATTGATTTTTTCAGCGATTGCTGTCCGCAAGCGTTTTGAAAAATGTTGGATACTTGTTGAAAAGATATAGGCCTGTGTATAGTTAAGGATGGCGCCAAATACATAGAGAATCACTAAAAAGCTAGCAATACTTGAAACAGCCTCTAAATCAATTTCTGTCATCAAGCCATCTGAAATCAAGTTAGTAATTTCTTTAATCTTAGTTGGACCATAAACGGTAATGATGCTTGAAATGACTGCAGCCACAACTGCTATTAGAAGAGAGAGTTGGAGGCCTGCCATATAAGGTTTGCACTGTTTCCAGAACGACACTTTTTTATTTTCCATGTTCCAATTCCTCCTTCGATAGTTGTGAGTAGGCAATTTCTCGGTAGACTTCGTTGGTGGCTAGAAGTTCCTTGTGGGTGCCTTGTCCCACGACTTTTCCTTGATCCAATACTAAGATCAAGTCTGCATCCATAATGGTAGAAATCCGCTGCGCTACGATGAGCTTGGTCATGGATTTTGTTTTCTCAGCTAGTTCTTGGCGTAGGACACGATCTGTCTTGTAGTCCAAGGCTGAGAAGGAATCATCAAAGATGATAATCTCTGGTTTACGAGCCAAGGCACGCGCAATGGCCAAACGCTGTCTTTGACCTCCTGAGAAGTTGGTTCCACCTTGGGCCACTTCTGATGCAAGTCCTGCTTCCTTTTCCTTGATAAAGCTTTTAGACTGGGCCAATTCAAGGGCTTGCCACATAGCAGCTTCGCTTAGAGGAGTTTCTTTGCTCTTACCAAAGTCCAAGTTCCCCTTGACATCTCCAGAAAAGAGTACAGCTTTTTGTGGAATATAGCCGACCTTATTGCGCAAATCTTCCAAGTCATAGTCTTGAACATTAACTCCGTCCACTAGGATTTCTCCATCAGAAACGTCGTAAAAACGTGGCAAGAGGTTGACAAGGGTGGACTTACCTGATCCAGTCGATCCGATGAAGGCCACGGTTTGACCTGCTTCTGCCTTGAAGCTGACATGCTCAACAACTGCTTCTGAATTTTTAGAGTAGCGGAAAGTCACATCACGGAATTCCACTTGTCCCTGAACTGAAGGATCCGCTGTCTGTGCATGACTAGGATTTTCAATAGAAGAATGCA
>CAUSQY010000009.1:0-36080 GCA_963533645.1 uncultured Streptococcus sp.
TATCATATTTTTCTTAAAAAGTGCGGGCTTTTCTATTAAAAAGGAACCATTCCCCCATGAAAAGAGGAATGGTTTGTTGTTTATTTTATTTAGCAAATTCTTTGGCTTTCGCAACTGTCATTTTTCATTTAAAAGCATGTAAATGAAAAGCTGTCGTCTCAGTGGTTAAAGAATCGATTACCCTAAAGACTGATGATTAAACAAGGCATGGGTTGCTTGGTGGATGTATTTTGCTGTTTCAGCATTGTTCATGGTGTAGAGATGCACACCTGCGACATCCTGAGTTACCAAGTCCACGATTTGGTCCACTGCATAGGCAAGTCCTGCTGCTCTGAGCGACTCAGGGTCATGCTCATACTTGTCTAAGATGGCCTTAAATTTACGTGGAAGGTGGATATTCTCACACGTTTGCAAGAGACGAAGCGCTTGGTTACGGTTCAGAATGGGCATAATCCCCGCATGAATAGGAACCTCAATCCCTGCCAAGGTACACTTATCTTGGAAATCATAGAAACGCTCATTGTCAAAGAAAAGCTGCGTTACAAGACTTGAACAGCCTGCATCCACTTTCTTCTTGAGATTTTGAATATCTGAGATCTGGTTTGGCGAGTCGGGGTGCCCCTCTGGGTAACAAGCTCCGACAATCTCAAAGTGAGGGGCTTGTTCCTTGATGAACTCGATCAAGTCCGTTGCGTAGCGGAAATCCTTTTGTGGTTCCACATCAGGGATAATATCCCCACGCAAGGCCAAGATTTTCTGTACCCCAACCTTATCTAAGTCTGCAATGGTTTCAGCAACCTTGTCCTTGGTTAGATAGATAGCTGGCAAGTGGGCAATAGTTGGAATCGCCAAGTCATTCTGGATAAAGTCAGCCAAACGAACCGTTGTTTCCTTGATATTAAATTTATTATTGCTGGCAGTCACACTGATAAAGTGAGGTGTCAGCTCTCGCATATCCTGCAAGGCTGAAATAATTTTATCATTACCCACTGCTGGGTTTGGAGGGAACACTTCAAATGAAAGTGACGGAGTTTGGCGTGACATAGTCATTATCCTTTTCTTTTTGATTTCATGATTGCTGAGCCGGCTTGGGCCAAGCAGTTCCTTGATCAGTCAGTGTCAAGAGAGAAATTCTATCTTACAATTTCTCACGCGCAGCTTTTGCTGCTTCGACAAGGCGGATCAAGCTTTCTTTTGTTTCTGGAATACCACGTGTTTTCAAACCACAGTCAGGGTTGATCCAAACTTTCTTGCTTGGAACTTTGGCAAGAATAGCATCGATTGTGTGGTCGATTTCGCCTTCATTTGGCACACGAGGTGAGTGGATATCGTAAACCCCAGGTCCCACTTCTGTTTGGAAGTTTTTCGCTTTGAGTTCGTCCAAGATTTCAAGGTTTGAACGGCTTGCTTCAAAGGAAATAACGTCCGCATCCATGTTGTCGATAGCTGGGATGATATCTGTAAATTCTGAGTAACACATGTGAGTGTGGATTTGAGTGTCTGGCGCTACTGTTGAGTGTACCAAGCGGAAGGCAGGAATAGCCCAGTCAAGGTAGTCTTCGTACCAGTCGCTACGACGGAGTGGCAATTTCTCACGAAGAGCAGCCTCGTCGATTTGGATGATTTTCACACCAGCAGCTTCAAGGTCAAGCACTTCATCCTTGATAGCAAGGGCGATTTGAAGAGTTGAATCCTTGATAGAGATGTCTTCACGTGGGAATGACCAGTTAAGGATGGTAACAGGTCCAGTCAACATACCTTTAACAGGTTTGTCAGTACGGCTTTGTGCGTAGCTAGACCATTTGACAGTGATTGGGTTGAGACGAGTTACATCACCCCAGATGATTGGTGGTTTCACCCCACGCATACCGTAAGATTGTACCCAACCATTCTTAGAGAAGAGGTAACCTGACAAGTTTTGACCGAAGTACTCAACCATGTCGTTACGCTCGAACTCACCGTGTACAAGCACGTCAAATCCAACTTCTTCTTGCCATTTGATCCATTCGTCGATGGTTTCAGCAAGAAAGGCATCATATTCTTCTTGTGACAATTCACCCTTACGGAAGGCCAAACGTTTGGCACGGACTTCCTTAGTTTGAGGGAATGAACCGATGGTTGTTGTTGGAAGGGCTGGAAGTTTAAAGGCTTCTTCTTGGATGGCTTCACGTTCTGCAAAGGCTGGCAAACGAGTGTAGTCTGCGTCTGTCAATCCAGCGATACGCGCACGAAGTTCAGCATTTTCACCAACACGCTCAGTCGCAAAGAGTTCTTTGTTAGCTGCAAGTGCTTCTTCACCTTGACCATTGCGGATAGCATCCAAATCACGAATCTCATCCAATTTTTCAACTGCAAAGGCAAAGTGGTTCAAGATAGCTGGTTCAAATTCTTCGTTAGCTGTTGTAAATGGCACATGAAGAAGTGAGCATGAGCTAGTCAAAACGATGTTTTCAGCTGGGATTTGCTCAAGAACAGCCAAGCTCTTTTCATAGTTGTTACGCCAGATGTTTTTACCATTGACAATACCTGCATAGAGAGTCTTGTCAGCTGGAAAACCACCTTTAACGAGTTCAAGAGTTTTCTTACCTTCAACGAAGTCCAAACCGATGGCATCAACTGGCAAATTCACAAGATCAGAGTAGACGTCACGAACGTCACCGAAGTAAGTTTGAAGCAAGACTTCAAGACCTTTTTTATCAGCCAAAAGTTTGTTGTAGAGGTTCAAGAAGAGAGCTTTTTCTTCAGCTGTCAAATCTTTTACAAGAGCAGCTTCGTCGAGTTGGATGCGAGTTGCACCAAGTTCAGCTAATTTAGCAAAAACTTCTTGGTATGCAGCTACTAAGCTATCTACGAAGTCTTCAGCTTTCACGCCTTCTTCAAAGTCTGACAATTGAAGGAAAGTGAATGGACCTACAAGAACAGGACGAGTGTTGAGACCAAGTTCTTTAGCTTCTTGGAACTCATCGAAAATCTTGTGACCTGCAAGTTTAACTTGAGTGTCTTTTTCAAATTTAGGCACGATGTAGTGGTAGTTGGTGTTAAACCATTTCTTCATCGGAAGGGCACGAACATCACCTTTTTCTCCCTGGTAACCACGTCCCAAAGCAAAGTAACGCTCAAGGTCAGACAAGTCCAAGTTTTGAACTGAAGCAGGTACCACGTTGAAAAGGAAAGCTGCATCTAGGAAGTTGTCATAGTGAGAAAAGTCATTTGATGGAATTTCAGTGATGCCTTTTTCTTTGACAATGTTCCAGTGTTTAGCACGCAAGTCTTTTGCTGCTGCCAAGAGTTCTTCTTCTGAGATTTCTTTTCTAAAGTATTTTTCAGTTGTAAATTTTAATTCGCGGAATTCGCCCAAACGAGGGAAACCGATGATCGTAGTTGACATGATGTGTCCTCCAAAATTTGTTGTTGAAACTATCTTAACAGAAAAGAAACTGTCTGTATAATTGTAAATAATTAGGCTTTGATATAGTTTGAAACTATACCGCTCTTTTAGACAACAGAAAAAGACTTGAGCCCAGTGTCTCAAATCCTCTGTATTGCTTGTTTGGTGGCTGTATTCTAGTTGGAATGCTCAAACGAGCCATTGATGATTCTCATCAGTGACTATGGCTTGTTATTAGAAAAGGCTATAGGTTGATCCCCTTCTCACGGAGATTAGCCAGACACTCCTCATAGTATTCTGCATCATGCTCACTATAGACGGGATTACCTAGGTTCTCCTCAGGCAAGTCTTGATAAGGATGACAGATCTTGCCACGGTAGTTCTTGTCCAGCCACTCTGGACTGACATTGTAGCCACGGTCAGCCATCTCCTCCATGATCAAGCGATGATAGGCATAGAGACGATAGGGCGAGTGGGTAAAGACATAGTCCACCGTCGCATGCTTTCTGCCCCAGCCATTGCCACGCAGGGCGCAGCACTCTCGATGTTGCCCCAAAAGTTGAGGACGGGGAAGTTGTGAAATCAAAGCCTCATGCCAAAGTCTCATGGGAGTCTCCTTTCAGTAAAGTCGAATGTTGCAAGTATCTATTTGGATAGCGATCAAGCAAGTCTCGAGTTTTAGCGATCAAGTCTTCCTTGGAAACTTGACCAAAGCGGTAGCGATCAAGCAAGAGCATATAGTCCTTACGCTCAACATCTGTCGCTTTCTTTTTGAAATAGCCCCAAATATGCTGAAAAGCATTGCAAACCTGACCCCTGTGTTCTGGGATTTGACAGGCACGATCAATCATCTCTTGAACCTGACTCAGCTCCACCTCTTCATTCTTCAAATATTGGCGAATCACATTGTAAATATTGCTGGAATGGCTCAAAACGAGATATTTGTTCCTAGCCCAGAGTTGCTGGCACTGGGATTTTTGGTTAGTTTGTTCCATCTTTCTCCTTGCTATCTATCCGTTTCCAGGAAATATGGAAACAAAGTTGTATCTAAAAAATGAGCGAATTATGAGCGAATCAATTAAGCCCATCACCCTTTAAAGTTTTTCAAAAACTCTTTGAGTTCGGCATCGGCTTCTGGTGTGGTTCCGTGGAGTTGGTTCAGCATTTCAAGTAATGAAGCTGTTTGGCTTTCGATAGCTTTATTTGTCTCGTTAATCTTGCTGACGATGTCTGTCAGTGGCTCGACTTCTTCTTCCTCAAAGGTATCTACATAGCGAGGGATATTGAGGTTATAGTCATTTTCGACAATTTCTTCATAGCTTGCCAGGTGGGCAAACTTATCAATCTCCTCACGTGACTGGTAGGCTTCCAGAATCTTCTCTATATGAGCATCCGTCATGATATTCTGGTTTTTACCCTTATCAAACTCCTTCGAAGCATCGATAAAGTATACATCACGATTGGTACGGTTCTTTTTGAGAATGATGACCGTGGTCGGAATGCTGGTGTTAAAGAAGATATTAGCAGGTAGACCAATAACCGTATCAATAGCCCCTTCTTCTAACAAGGCCTTACGAATGGTCCCTTCCGCATTTCCTCGGAAAAGAACACCGTGGGGAAGGACGATAGCCATGACTCCATTATCTTGCTTGAGGTGGTAGTAACCATGTAAAAGGAAGGCAAAGTCAGCCTTGGACTGAGGTGCTAGTTTCCCAAAAGGAGAGAAACGAGGATCATTCAGGAAGCCAGAACTTGCGGACCACTTGGCAGAGTATGGAGGGTTCATGAGAACACCGTCAAAGTTGGTTGGCTCTTGAGTCGGCCAGTCTTCGTCTAGTGTATCAGCATTGTGTAGAAATTGATTCTCAACTGGAACACCGTGTAGGATCATGTTCATCCGAGCTAGGTTATAGGTCGAGGTATTGAGTTCCTGACCAAAGTAGACCACTGTCTGCGGTTTATGAGAATATTTCTTGGCATTGAGCAAGAGAGAGCCAGAGCCCATGGTCGCATCATAGATGGTAAATCCTTGCTGATCCTCACGACCCAAAAAGGCAATCTGAGTCATAAGCTTGGCAACGGGCTGAGGCGTATAAAACTCACCAGCCTTCTTGCCCGAGTCAGTCGCAAACTGACCGATCAGATACTCATAGGCATCCCCCAGCATATCACCAGCATGACCAGCCACATCTAGCACAGCCAACTCTTTCATGACTGCTGCTACCGTTTGGTTTTGCTTTTGCGGAGTTGCCCCTAACTTTTTGGAATAGAGATCAATATCTTCAAAGAGATTTTCATAGAGGTCGTCACTCTGCTCGATATCACGAAAACCCTGAGCCAGATCTTCCAGCTGGAAAGTCCCCTCATTGACACGTGCTACCAGAGCCGTAAAGGTCAAGTCTGGCTTGATGATATAGTTGAGCTCATCATTCATAACAGAGACCAGATCCTCATGGGTATCCACATCCTCGTAGTAGTTGCGATAAACCTCAAGGGCATCCTCAAGACTATCTGTCCCTTCTTCCATGGTCTCCGCCACGAAAAAGAGCATCTTGTCTGACAGATACTTATAAAAGACCATGCCCAAAAGATAGGACTTGTAGTCATTAGCATCCATCTTAGAGCGGAGAACATCCGCTGAGTTCCACAGGGCTTGGTAGAGCGACTGGGAAGTTTGAGTTGTTTCCATAATGTTTCTTTCTATTTTACTTTCTTAGCTTAATTTAATTTTTTTGCATAATTAGCTTCCATTTGATGCTGAGTAATTGGATTCGTATAGAGTCTACCCAAAACTAATTTTAAAAAGCAAGTTAAGCTCTTATTTGAATTAATAATAAAAACTCCATTTTCTTCTTTAAATTCTTGTTGCGGGTATTTTGAGTAAGAAGTTAATAAAGTACTTTTCAGCGAATTATCACTTAAGTCAAGGTCTTCATCATCTTCTAAAAGTGCTAGCATCCTTAAATTGTTAGTTTTTATTTCAAAATCTGATGTAAATTTTATTATATCAAATTGCTTGAAGTTATCTATCTCTATACTATTAGCCACACGATAATAATCATCTATATTTTTAAATAACCCATTTATTGTTCGAAATTTTTTAAAGTACAGTTTGTTTATACCATCGAAATAAGCATCACACTCTGATTTAAGTTCGATACCATCTTCAATTACTGTCCTTTCGGCTTTTCTTTTTTTGGCTCTCCAGCTCAAAATAGACTTGTCAACCATTCTCTTTGATTTTGTTATTTTTTGAAAAACAATTTCTTGATTAAAATTTTTAAAGATCAAATTAATTTCCGAAAACTCAGATTTAGTTACACCATTAGTACTACATGTACTGGAAAAATATTTACTATAATCAGTAATCATAGATGTGTGTTCTTCATCAATTACTATATAAAACCATTCATCCTCCTCAAGTATTTCTTCTGGATTAAACAGTTTACAGGAATCAATGTTAGGTACATTTAACTCAGGTATATCATCAGATTTATCTAGTTTTCGAATGCTAGTTCCAATTTTTACTAATATCATATTACTCCTTCTCCAAAAACGTAAAATTATTTATTCTTACTAATTTCTGAATGTTACCAACTTCTTTTACATCATTTCTCTTACTGTAAATTATATAAGTATTTCCAATCTCATCTTGTACCTTATAATACCTATATTTTAACAACCAAATAAGATTGAAATAATAAGATTTTTCCATTAGAACAAACCATATCGAAAATATAAAAATAACAATAAATATTTGATAAATAAAACTTAAACTGCCCAAACCAACCATGATAACAAACAAACCTATATACGTTGGAATAATTTCATGTTCAACCGGTTGAATCGAGACGATGGTAGCTGTATCAGATATTTCCTTTTCTTCAAAATATTTCAGTGATACGAATGCAACTACTAGCATAACTGAAATTAAAATAAATATTTTAATAAGACTCATCATTAAACTTTCAACATTTGGATAAATATTTATAGTAAAAATAAACAAAATTAAACCAGGCAAAAAAGAACTGAACGACAAAAATAATCTTTCTAAAAATTTCATTAGGAAACCTCAAATAAACATATCTTGCAAGAGTTTCTTTTTCAGTGTTTCTAACTGAGAAATTTTTTCTTGATGAGAGTTGATGATGTTATCAAAATTTGAAAAATAAGCTCCGATAGCTTGTTGTTCAGGTATAGATGGTACGGATATTGAAATATTCTCTAAGTATGTGTAATAAAGATTCGCTACACTTCCACCTTCAACTCGTTTGGCAAACTCTTTTTTCATTTTTGCATTAAAATAATATGCTATAAACAACGGATTGTTAGGTGTATTATATACGGAAATCATTTCACCAATTGCAACACCTTTCAGTGACAACCAACTACAATTTGCAAAATCTAATGGATTTTCACCAACCCGAGGTACTAATACCTCATTACCAGAACTCAATTTCAAATTTTCTTTAGGAATTGATGTGTACGAATATATTTTATCTATTTTTGTGGAGAATTTTGTATACAACTCGCCATATCGTACACACGGTGTTGTTGCCCCATCAGTCACCGACCATTTCGGTGCACTTTTTCCATAATAGAAAGAGCCAAACTCTCCAATTGTTCCTTTCTCCCACTCACCTTTAAATCCATCCAAACGAATCTCGGGAACGGTCTGCCCGGCTTTTGGAAACATCTTGGAGAGCATAGTCACCTTGAGAGATTGGTAGTTGGCGAGATTGTCCTTGTAGTTTGCAATAAGATCATCGAGGGTGCGGAAAATGGAGCCGATAGCGGATTGTTCATCTAAAGATGGAAAAGATATTATCAATTTTTCTACATCATTTTTTGTAATGTTAGGATCTTTTCTACTACTCGCTGCAACATTTCTCCAACTTTCCTTTTTAAAATTTAAAAAATTTAGTAGAAAATTTGGATTAATCTCATTGACTGGCATCAAAGCAGCTAGGGCTTGATTAATCGTAGCAGGATAAGCTAGTAACCCTGTTCTTCCAATTTGATTAAATCCACCATACATTGCTATCAATACAGACTTTTCAGGTAAAACTTTTAATTTTGTTGCTCCATATACTGAGATCTTTTCTTCATTAGCATATATTATAGAATTATTTAAATCTGTTGTTTTTATCCATGGAATTTCTCCATTTTGATAATTCCTACTATCAGATCGTGACGGAGTGTTCCCGGAATAAACTTCGTATAATTCTCCTAATTTAGATTTAATCCAAGTATTTTCAAATTCATTGAATCTTATTTTAGGTTTATTTACTTTTATCATTAATTATTTCTCATTTATCTTGAATTTTCTTTAATTAATTTAATTCTATTCTCAATCATCTGGATGGATAACATTGTAACTTTAAATGCTAGAATCAATCTTTCACCACTTAAAAAATCTCTACCATGTATACACTCATTTCGAATATTGAGTGAATTACTATTATACATAAAATGATAGACAAATAACAAATCAGGAATATTCTCAAAGCTATCTGTAAGATTAAAAACTTCAGTAATTATCTCTCTGAGAATTGAACTTGGATCTCTGTAATTCATAAACTCCTTCTTTTGCATCTTAAAAGGATTATAACCAGACAGTCTCGCAAGTTCTCTAATTTTTTCTTCCAGCAACGGAAATAATTGAGTAATATGTGCAATTTTAATCTCTTTATCAAATTCAATAAAATTAAATCTGCTACAACTATTTAAATAAAGATACAGTTCCTCTGTTCTATTAAAAATAGTAGTTAAAAAAGTCACGTTTCGGATATAATTTTCATGTAAAGCAAGCATATATTTATTTGGTTTTAAAATATTACGAAATTTATAACTCTTATTATCAATAATTGATTTTACGTGTTTCTCTAGTAATTGGTCAACATCATGTCTATCCAATACTATATCAGGACTATCTTTAGGAAATATTGGGTCAACTATTATTCTATTCATAAAATATATCAATGCATTTTCAGAAGCTAATTCCATAATTTGGATAGTCTTTTCTTCTGTAACTAATATGCATTGATTCGCTATAGAAAATGGATGTTTTATTAAGAAATAATTAAATTTATCAATCTCCGTATTCGAAATTTCCTGTTGATAAGTAAATTCTTGCATATTGTTAAGTTCTTGTTCATAATAAGTATTTTCCCACAAATTTTGAATAGAAATAATTTCATTTATTAACAAATTTTTATTTAAATGTTCACCAAGATTATCACTTAGAAAGTATAAAAATTTCATATACATTAGAAACATATTAGCCGTTTCTAGTGATTGCGTTTCTTCTTTCTCAATTACGACTTCCCGAAACTTTTGGCATATTTGAAAGAAATACTCATTATCTAAATACACAACAAGTGATACACTATCAAAATAACGAATTAAATCAGCATTATTTTGGACATTAGAAATTGATTTATAAAGATCACGTGAATAACTTTTTAATCTTTCATTTTGTTGCTTGCTAGTTGGGAAACCTAAAGCTTTTAATTTTTCAATTTGTTTTGGTTCTTCAACATTTTGAATAGCTTGCATGAATTTATAACGCAAATAATTACTGATACTTATCTTTTTAAAATCTTTTTCTTTAAAAAGTTTTGATAAAAATAATACTGAACTTGAGTTAAAAAGTTCAAAATCAGACTTCATAGAAACATTAAAGAGCAGTAACTGTATATGGTTTTCAACTACCATAGATGAAGGCAAGATATTGAATTTTTCATAAATTATAGTCTCAATTATATATCGCACTACTCCATCACCATGGAAATAATCGATTAATTTTTTTAATTGTTCAACTGAAAAACGTGAATTAAAATCCTCATCTTTTAATAAGACATCAAGTGGACGAGTTACAAATCCTAATACAACTCTCTCTTGCCATGTAATCTCATTGTATTCATATTTTTTATAATTGTAAGAAAATGTAGTTGTATTAAAAGCTAATGATTTTAATACAGCAAGGAATTGCATTGAGCAAGTTGTATCCTCATGATTTAAATTAGAAGAAATAATTTCTTTTTCTCTGTCAAAGTTTTTTATTGAAATACTTTCTAAATAATCGTAAATCAATTCTTTACGCTCAATAACTTCATCTAAATTATACACCTGCCAAAAATTCTTAATCGAAAAAATCCCAAAATTAATTTCATCATTTAATTGATTTTTTAAACTCATCAATTTAGTTATATATAGTGCTAGTGCTAATATTTTTCCAAAATTTGACTGGACTTTAATAGATAACTGTGACCATGTAATTAAATCTAATTTGAATCTAGAAATCAAAATAATATCTTTTAACAGAACAAAATCCGTTTTCAATTCTTTATCTTCAATCTTTTGGATTTTAGAGAAATAATCAATTATTTTTGAAAAAGACACATACCTATTCTCAAAGTTTTCCCAAGAATCAATATCATCGTTATCAAAATTATTTTCAATATAATCTAGAAACCATTGGTAATCTCCATCATTATTGAGTATTGAATCCATGAGTTTTACTTTTACTTCATGTTCAATATAATTTTTTTTCATAGATAAACCTTCATTTTATATTTGCCTTTATCTATTATACCAGTTAATTTAAGTTCTTCCAAACATTTCTACAGACATCAAAATCCCCTCAGAAATGCATTTCTAAGGGGTTGTCTTTATCCTGCTGCTTGGGCTGGTTCCACTGGTTTGGTCTTTTTATCTTTCTTGCTACTAGTGATGAGACGGCGCTTGCTATCTCGGATTGTATTCAGGTCCTTGAGGAGTTGAGTCAAGTATTCCTTTTCAGGGTAGGCTTCTGCGCTGGCTGCGGTATAGCGCATAAAGAGGTCGTAGATGCTGGTTAGTTCAGTACGGACTTGTCTGGTCTTGCCGACTTCCTTGGCAGACTTATGCGCACGCGCCTGACTTTCGACCTTATCATATTCCTCCTGAGCACTAATCACCGCCGTCAACATAGGGGTTAGTCCTAGACTGGTAACTGCTGTCTGGTAGGGTTCTTCGCTTAGGGTTTTGAGCAGGCTCTTGATTTCTGCGGTTTCCACATCATTGCTATGCTTGGTGATATCCTTGTACTTGGCAAAGACTGGCTTCAAGGTCTCATGGGCTTCTTTGAGTTTGGTCTCCTTGATCTTAGCAAAGCCTCGATGAAGGGTAAAGAGACCGACTAGGGCACTGTCACGATTGCGATCGACTTCGGTCAGGTTCGTCGCCTCTTTCTTTTCTACGATAGCAAGTTGGCTTTGGAAGTCTGCCAGCTTGCTCTTGAAGGAATCGAGATGCTTGCCATACATAGGCTCGTCCTTATGTGCCTTGGCAAAAACTTCTAGTTGTTGACCCGTATCTACCATGAGACTCTCAAACTCACGGTTGGTAAAGTTGGTGTAGCTTAGGGGGCGGATGGTAAATGTTTTTGTCATGATGATAACCTTTCTATTTAACGAATCATTTAGTTTTTTCTTTATCAAACCAAGACTGGATTAGTTCTGGAAGATAGACCTGTTTTTGATCTGCTTTTACCATACTTCCTTGTCTATCAGGTTGAATCAAAGGCCTATCCTTTAGTTCAAAGGCTTGAAACAATACACAGAGCAAAAATAGGAGTCCCCATAGAGGAAGTATCGATAGCATACTCTCCTCATTTCCTTTATCTTTCTTCATCAGATTTCTCCTTTAAGTTGATAAGACAATTCTAACAAATAGCAAAGAACTTAGAACACTCATCCGCTCAACTGTCTACTTTATCATCCCAACAGCACTTTTTCAGTCTATTTCTTACTTTTACAGGATAAATCAGTCATTTCAGAAATAGAAAATCCCTATCTGACTGGAAACATACCAGTTCATAAGATAGAGACTCTTACTATTTTTAGATTTTAACTTTTCTAGCTTTAGAATACATCTAAACTTTAGGAAAGATGACTATTCGAAAGTTCGAAGACCTCAAAACTTTCTCAGGCAGAGCATTCGAAGATTAGATTACATCTAAACTTTAGGAGGTCTATGTCTTCGAAACTTCGAAGGACTATCTCCCCACTCTGAGTGGCTCAATGACTTCTTCGACAAGTTGCTTACAAGCTTCCTTGATTTGTTTTTTATAGATGAGGGGATTGAGGGCATCTGCCACTTCTATCTTATAGTCCTGATAGCGCTGGCTCTTGGTCAGCTGGCTCTCTCCTAGTTGTTTTTTGGCTCCCTTGCGGTAGTGTTCGACATAGTAACGGAGTTCATCCTCTCCGACATACCAACGCTTGCTAAAGACTTGGATGTGTTGCTGGATGACCGCCTCGATCATCTGATCCAAGATATTGGCAATGGACTGACCACGATAACTTTCTGGCTTTTCCTGTACTTCCTTCCATAGTTCAGTGATGATCTGGGCAAGATTTGGATTGGTCTTCTCAAGGCTCTGAATATAGCTATCCACTGCCTCTCTATCTTGAGCGCTTAGGTTCTTTTCTTGACTCTGGCCTTGCTCGATCAGGCTTTGGATTAAGGTTAGGATATAGGCATAGTTGATCTCATCCACTTGGATAGACTCTAGTTCATAGTGAATATCAAGGGGCTCCCCATCTTCCCCACCATCATCTCTTCGGCTTTTTAATTCAGCTAGGATGTTTTGATAGAAGCCTAGATAGGTTTCCAATTCTACTGTGCTTAGTCCTGTCTGCGCGTAAATTTCTTCCTCATCATACTCTTTATAAACTCGGATAGAGGCTAGATATTTATCAAAGACTTGATAGGCCTTGGCGAGCTTTCTCAACTCAGGTGTAGAGATTTGCTCGATTTGGAGTCCTTGCTCAGGATCATCGGTGATGAGATTTTGGAAATCACTGCAACTTCGTAAAAAGTTCCTCTTTTCCTCTTCCCAGCTTGGGGCTAGGACCTCGTTTTCACCACCATTTGAGTAGAGCTTGAGGGCATTATCCACTGCTTCCTTAAAGGCTAGAGGCTTTTGGAAAGTGATGATATGACCATAGGATTTACTAGAATCAAAGATACGGTTGGTACGACTAAAGGCCTGAATCAAATCCTGCGGTTGCATTGGTTTACGATCGATAAAGAGAGTCGATAGACAAGGCGCATCAAATCCCGTTAGGAGACGATTGACCACGATAACCAAGTCCAACTGCTCCTTGCGATAGAGATACTTATCCTGTTTTCGAGCAAGGCGGTTATTGACATCTGTGTTAAAGCCACGAAGATCCGCCATTGTAAAGTGAGTATCAAACTCTTGGTTATAGTCCTCCATAACCTGCTTCATATGGTCTTGGTAACCGATAGACTCTTCCTCATTTTCAGACACTGAGTAAGTGATGGTAAACTTTGGAAAATCCGGTAAATGGCGTTTGACCCGCTCGGAGACTTTGACCCGTTCCTTGCCAGCCATGATACTCTTGAGCAGATTATAATAAGCCTGTGCTTGTGGGATAGACTTGACCGTCAAAATAGCGTCATAGCTTTTTCCAACTCCTTTAGGGATATTGAGCTGTTGCTGGCTCTTATTAAGGATAGCATCCAGGACTTCTAGCATGTGTTCCTTGTCCTCATAAGCACTATCAGGAATCTCCTCCTCCAGCATATCAGAGATGATGGTATTTCGATAATCCACCTTAAAGCCGAGAACTGCTCCATCATGGATGGCTTCCTTAACTGTGTATTCATGCAGGCGTTCGCCATACTGTTGGTGGGTTGTTTGAGCCAAGTCTCCCACTTGTTTTCGTTTGTTTTCCTTGAAGATCGGAGTCCCTGTAAAGCCGTACCAGAGAGAGTTTCGGAAGTAGGCCTTGATCTCCTTTTGCATTTGTGGAGTGACAGCTCGGTGGCACTCATCCACGACAAAGGCCACGCGCAGGTCCTTGATCTTCCCAGCATCCCGCTGGTACTTGCCTTCTTCAAACTTGCGCATCATGGTCGCAATTTTCTGAATGGTCGTGACTACCACGCGCTTGTCATTGCCACCTAGACGTTTGACTAGTTCGTGAGTATTATCCGTCTCATCGATATCAATGACATCGTTGGCAGCGTATGAGAGGAAGGATGAGGTCGTCTGCTGGTCCAGATCTCTACGATCGACGACAAAGATGGTCTTTTGGATGGCAGGGATCTGCAAGAGATTGCGGGCTACTTTGTAAGAGGTCAGGGTCTTCCCTGAACCTGTCGTGTGCCAGATATAGCCCGACTCTTGACGACGAGAAGCGTCCTGTACTGCCTCAATGGCATGGATCTGATAAGGACGCAGGAGGATCAGGGCTTTCTTGCTATCATCAATGACTGAATACTGCATGACCATCTGATGGGCCCGCGGTATGGAGAGTACCTCATGGGCAAAGCTGGTCAGATCCGTCACAGGCCGGTTGTCCTTATCCACCCACTTGGTCAGAAACTGTTTGTTTAGCTTATTTTCACGGGCTGCAGCGATATAGCGAGTGTCGACCTTATTGGTCACGACAAACATCTGCAAGCTTGAGTAAATACCTCGGAACTTTCCTTCACGGTCGTATTTTTCTATCTGATAAAAAGCTTTCAAAAATCCAACTCCTGGACTCTTGAGCTCAATGTGAATCATAGGAAGTCCATTAATCAGAAGAGTCACATCCATTCGTCTGTCTTGATCTTGAGGGTACGCCTTGTCTCGCTCGACTTGGTTGACTACTTCATAGCTCGACTTACCAGCTGCGATATTGTCTCGCCAGATAACTGATAAACGAATGGTGCCTAAGCTAGCATCTTCTCTTTGAACCTCGACTTTGGCAATGCCATTTTCACCTACCAACCACTTAGCAGCATCATAGTAGCTGACAAAGTTCAGTTGGTTCTGAATCTGGCGTTTTTCCTGCTCTGTCAAGGGATGGTCTGCTAGAAGAGCCACATTGTTTTGGGCCAGTTTCTCAAAGAAATTGTCCCATAATTGTTCTTCTGTTTTGAGGTCTTCTCTATAAGTCCATTGGCTTTCACCAGTTACCAGCTGGTTGATCAGTTGTTTTTCTATTTCCAGTTCTGGTTTTACTTGCATCATTCTCTCCTTTATAATGCACAATTTTACTATATTATATCATGTTTCAGATAGATTTTTCCATAAACCCCTACTCCAACCGGCTTTTAACCTTCTTCTTAGTCAAGGTACGGTCGTTTTTGTTAGAGAGAGCTTGGATACGAGCTTCTAGAAGAGTTTTCCGTCCGGCCTCTGTTCGTGTATAGACGAGGTGATAGAGTCCGATAGTCGGCCTCAGAAAGTCGAGGAATTTCTGTGCTTCTTCCTTGCGCTTGTCAAAAAGACTAGGCACGGCATAGTAAGGTGACTGACCTTGTCGGACTTTCTCTGCCTTCAAGAGATAGCGCTGGTTATCCACTGGAGCAAAGAACTCTCCCACAGTCTGCGCAAACAGCTCCTTGTCCCTCATGCTTCCTCCCTTGAGATAGGCAAAGACCATGTAGTTTTCCTTGTCCTCCTCTACCTGAACACGGGATTGATCATCCGTTAGATGCCCCGAATCTAGCAGAGCCTTTCGGATCTGCTCACCCAGAGATTGCAAACGTTTATAAGGACTATTATAGCGGAGGTAGCGCCAAGATGCAAAGACCAAAAAAAGGAGACAGGCTACCGTAAGCCACCAAACACCGATCAGTCTTAGTCTAAATAGCAAAACCAACAAATCTACTGCCAACAAGAGCAATGACATGCGAACCCATTTTAATGCATCAAGCAAGAGAATGACTGGGATCTTCTGTTTTTGAGTTGCGACTTCTGTAACTATCTCAAATTGATCCGCTACGACAAGAGCTTCCTGCCATTTTTGTCTCAAGCCTGCTCGATCCTTGGAGAGACTCTTAACTCGCTCATTGTACTCACTAATTTGCTTTTTCTTAAAAGGGGGCTTTGGAAAATCCAAACGATCCAAACCGGTCTCAATACTCTCCTGATTATAGGCCAAGCCAAGAAAATGCTCCATCCGTCGCGACAAGGTCTGCAGATCCTGATTGCTCTCTGGTCTAGGCTCCTCACCAGGAAGAGTGATAAGTGCTTGCGCTTGAACGGCTACCAGATGCCAGATGTTACTAGTCTTTTCTGGATGTCCCGGCCAGATACGAATGGCACGCCCACGCATCTGGTTACTGAGCATAAAGCTCCCCACAAAGCTTCCGAGTATTAGGGAATTAACACAAGGAGCATCCCAACCCTCTCCGAGGAGAGATTTAGTTCCGACTAGGACTTGAATCCGCCCTCGTTGAAAAAGCTCCGTCACTGCCGCTACGATTCCCTTAGCTGAACTCGGAAAACCAACCTGCACATAATCTTTTGGATCTAAGTGACCAATAGATGAGAAACTAAGAGGAACCTGAGGCAAGAGTTCCTTCAACTCTGCTACCACATCGGTAGGCAAAATAACGACACTACCTGACAAGACAGCCAAAGACACAGGTATCTCTTGCTCCTGAGCTTTTCGACGAATGCTTTCAAAATAAGGGAGAACCCCCAACTGAGAAATGGTTGCCTGATCATCTCCCATATAGGTGGCAAAATCCTTGCGAATATAGTCAGCTAGTACTAACTGTCTCAGTTCCTGACCTAGACTCTCATACTCCGTTAAGAAGATATCGGCAATGGCAGACAACTTCCCCAGAGATTGGGTTAAAAGCTGGTCAGAAGCCTTGGACTTAACTAGATAAACCTGACGTTTTTCCACCAAGCCACGCGCCTTCAAGTCAGCCTCTAACTTTTTCCTATATCCATTTGGATCCTCATACCAATCTGGTGTCTGATAGAGTATGCTCTGCAACAGCGTCTCCAGCCAGTAGGAGGTCAATGCTGGAAGCTTCTGGGTTCCCAGTAAATTTTGTAAAGAGGGAGGAATCGTTAACCCCTGAGAATGCATATAAATCAACATAGCAGACAAGTACTTGGGATCTTCTAAGAGCAAATCAGATGAAATATCCCCTTTAAGGACCTTAGACCCTGCTACAAATGTTTGAAAATCAGGATCAACTATAAGGTGGTGAATATTGTCCCACTTAGTCTCCTCAAACCGTTTGAGACGTTCCGCCTCTTCAGCTGTTGGTGAACACATATAGACAAAATCCTGATGAGGGCAAAGAGTGTCTTCCTTGACTAGTTCAGGTACCGTAATTTCTTGGTCGATTTCCCCACACATACGGATATAGCGTTCCCAGAGTTCAGGATCGCTGTCATAAGGTGGTGTCGCTGTCAGGGAGATGAGTTTCAGCGGTCCATACTGCTTGCGAAAGACTTCCAGACTTTTCCACCATTCATTGCGCAGGTGGTGGCATTCGTCCAAACAAAGAGTCGCAACTTTCTGAGCTCTTAGGCTTGCAAGCAAATCAAACCCCACAAAATCCTCTGCTTCTCCATCTTCTTGTGATTGAAGTTGGTTCATGGCACTATGAAAAGCCTGATAGGTCACAATCGTTAATGCCTTCATCTCCTTTAAGTTTTGGGAAACGAGGTCTGAAAGCCTCTGACCATCCTCTAGAAAAGCAGTTTGGATCCTATCTACCCATTGTTCGCGAATGGTGACAGTCGGAACTAAGATGAGGGCTGGGTTGCCAAAACGAGCGATTAGCTCGATACCAATGGTTGTCTTTCCAGACCCTGGGGCAGCCACTAGATGAACATGACCGTCTGATTGATAGTCCTGAAAACGATCCAAGACCTGTTTTTGGTATTGGCGCCAGTTTCCTTTAAAGTTTAAACCTAACATGATACCCCCTCATTCTATACCATCATTTTCTTATTCTCATTTTACCACACTTATTTCACCAGTCAGATAATCCAGATAGTTTTTATTATCAAAATATGGTATAGTAGTATCATACTATCTATGAGGAGTTTACATGTCACAGGATAAGCAAATGAAAGCTGTTTCTCCCCTTCTACAGCAAGTCATTAATATCTCATCTATCGTCGGGGGAGTCGGCACCTTGATTTTCTGTATTTGGGCCTATCAGGCGGGTGTTTTACAGTCCAAGGAAACCCTATCGGCCTTTATCCAGCAAGCTGGGGTTTGGGGACCACCACTCTTTATCTTTTTACAGATCCTACAAACCGTCGTTCCGATCATTCCGGGAGCTTTGACCTCAGTGGCTGGGGTCTTTATTTACGGCCACATCATCGGAACCATCTATAACTATATCGGCATCGTGATTGGCTGTGCCATTATCTTTTACCTCGTCCGTCTCTATGGAGCTGCCTTTGTCCAGTCCGTCGTCAGCAAGCGCACCTATGACAAGTACATCGGTTGGCTAGATAAGGGCAATCGTTTCGAGCGGTTCTTTATCTTTATGATGATCTGGCCTGTCAGCCCAGCTGACTTTCTCTGTATGCTGGCTGCCCTCACCAAGATGACATTCAAGCGCTATATGATTATCATCATTTTGACCAAGCCCTTTACCCTAGTAGTTTACACTTATGGTTTGACTTATATCATTGATTTCTTCTGGCAGATGTTTTGAGAATAGAAAAATCCGTTTGGTTTCCCAAGCGGATGTTTTCTTTGTTTTATTTTGCGACACTCTTAGCAAGAACAAAGTTCCCAAGTGTGGCAGAACCATTTCCTGCGACTGCTGGAGTCACGATGTATTCACGCACGTCTGGTACTGGTAGGTAGCCGTTGAGAAGAGCTGTGAATTTCTCACGTACACGGTCCAGCATGTGTTGTTGGGCCATAACGCCACCACCAAAGACGATGACATCTGGACGGAAAGTTACTGTAGCATTGACCGCAGCTTGAGCGATATAGTAGGCTTGAACATCCCAGACAGAACTGTTGAGTTCGATGTTTTCACCACGAATACCTGTACGAGCTTCCAGACTTGGTCCAGCCGCAAAGCCTTCCAAACAGCCCTTGTGGAAAGGACAAACACCGTTAAATTCTTTTTCTACATCCATTGGGTGTTTAGCCACATAGTAGTGACCCATCTCAGGGTGACCGACACCTCCAATAAACTCACCACGTTGGATAACTCCTGCACCGATCCCTGTACCGATCGTGTAGTAAACCAAGTTTTCGATACGACCGCCAGCATTGTTACGAGCCACTACTTCACCATAGGCAGAGCTGTTTACGTCCGTTGTGAAATACATAGGTACATTGAGGGCACGACGAAGGGCACCAAGTAGGTCTACATTTGCCCAGTGAGGTTTTGGAGTCGTTGTGATAAAGCCATAGGTTTTTGAGTTTTTATCGATATCGATGGGACCGAAGGAACCAATGGCAAGACCTGCAAGATTATCGAATTTTGAAAAGAATTCGATGGTTTTATCGATCGTCTCGATAGGAGTTGTTGTAGGAAATTGTGTTTTTTCTACAATGTTAAAATTTTCATCTCCGACAGCACAGACAAACTTTGTACCGCCCGCTTCTAAGCTTCCGTATAATTTTGTCATGATAAACCTCTTATCTTTGTTTTCTCTATTATAGCACATTTTAAAGGGCTAGATTTCTCAATATTTTAGATTTTCCTCTGTAAATCTTACCATCCAAGTAAAAACGAACAAACATGATATTTGTTCGTTTTGTTTTTAGATTTGATTTTTGAAGAGGACTAGGCTTTCACTTCGATGATAGCGTCACCCTTGACAACAGAGCCACTTGCGACTGGTGTCACAGAAGCGTAGTCTGCTGTATTAGTCACGATAACCATTGTTGTGTCGTCAAGACCTGCTGCAGCGATTTTGCTTGAGTCAAAAGTTCCGAGAACGTCACCAGCTTTGACCTTGTCGCCTTGAGCAACTTTTTGTTCAAAGCCTTCACCGTTCATAGTTACTGTATCGATACCAACGTGGATCAAGATTTCAGCTCCATTTGCTGTCTTCAAACCATAAGCATGTCCTGTGGCAAAGGCGATCGATACTTCTGCATCAGCTGGTGCGTAAACCACACCTTGGCTTGGTTTTACAGCGATCCCTTGCCCCATTGCACCACTTGAAAAGACTGGGTCGTTAACATTCTCAAGAGCAACTACGTCCCCAACGATTGGAGTTTGGATTGTTTCATTTTGAGGAGCTACTGGAATGTTACCAGTTGTTTCTTCTTGAACCAAACGTTCTGTCGCTACTTCAGAAGCAACTTCTTTTTCATCCTCGTAACCAAACATGTAAGTAAGGGCAAAACCAAGAACGAATGATACAGCTACCATAAGAAGGTATTGGAACAATTGACCGTTACCAACGTACAACATTGTACCAGGGATGATGGTGATACCATTACCAGTACCAGCGAGTCCAAGGATAGAAGCCAATCCACCACCAATAGCACCAGCGATCAATGAAAGGAAGAATGGTTTACGGAAGCGCAAGTTTACCCCGAAGATAGCAGGCTCTGTAATACCGAGGAAGGCAGAAAGAGCAGCTGGGAAAGCAAGTGTTTTTAGTTTAGGATTTTTCGTTTTAACACCAACCGCAACAGTTGCAGCCCCTTGAGCTGTCATAGCAGCAGTGATGATAGCGTTAAATGGGTTCGCATGGTCAGCAGCAAGCAATTGTACTTCAAGCAAGTTGAAGATGTGGTGCACACCTGATACGACAATCAATTGGTGAACCCCACCGATGACCAAACCACCAAGACCAAACGGTAAAGCAAGAATCGCTTTTGTTCCGAGAAGGATGTAGTTTTCAACAACGTGGAAGACTGGTCCGATGACAAAGAGTCCAAGGATAGACATGACCAAAAGTGTCACGAACGGTGTCACCAAGAGATCCAAGACATCTGGAACCACTTTGCGGAGAGCTTTTTCAAACTTGGCTCCGACCACCCCAATGATGAAGGCTGGAAGAACGGAACCTTGCAAACCAACAACAGGAATGAAGCCAAAGAAGTTCATAGCTGTTACTTCACCACCTGATGCTACAGCCCAAGCGTTTGGAAGCGAACCAGAAACCAGCATCATACCAAGGACGATACCAACAGCTGGGTTACCACCGAATACGCGGAAAGTTGACCATACAACCAAACCTGGCAAGATGATGAAGGCTGTATCTGTAAGGATTTCTGAGTAAATCTTCACATCATCTGGAAGTGTCATTCCAAGAGCGTTCATGAGACCACGAAGACCCATGAAGAGACCAGTCGCTACGATAACTGGGATGATTGGCACGAAGACGTCACCGAAAGTACGGATCGCACGTTGGAACCAGTTTCCTTGTTTAGCAGCTTCAGCTTTCATGTCTTCTTTAGAAGATGTTGGCAAACCGAGTGCAACCACTTCGTCGTACATCTTGTTTACTGTACCAGTACCAAAGATGATTTGGTATTGGCCTGAGTTAAAGAAAGCTCCTTGGACTTTATCCAAGTTCTCAATCACTTCCTTATTGATTTTCCCTTCATCTTTGACCATGACACGTAGACGAGTCGCACAGTGGGCTACACTGTTGACATTTTCACGTCCGCCAAGGGCTTCGATGACTTTTTTTGCAATATCCTGATTGTTCATTTGCAAAAATCTCCTTATAAAATTTTGTTCTTGTTTGAAAGCGATTTTATTCGCCCTACGACTATTATTTTATCATGTTTCTAAAATATGTCAAGCGTTTTGCAGAAATTTTTATTCCCTTTCTTTTTTCTCTGATTATTTTTGCTCGTTTTTGAGGGAAATTCTCTTTTTCCTCAAAAAAATATCTTTATATTTGAGGAATCAAGGCTTTTATTTACATTTTCTTTCATTTTTTCGTGAAAATTTGCCAGATTTCCTTTACTCGATTTATGGCAATCGTTTGACATATTTTTCTTTTTTTTAACATAAAAGACTTGCTTTTTTTGTCGAAAACGTTTACTATTAATTATAGAATAGAACTTATGGAGGAAAGATAAAATGGAATGGACAACCGAGCGCCGTTACAGACGCTATGAAGACTGGTCTAATGATGAAATCAAGCAAATTAAGGAAAAGATGGCACAATCTCCTTGGCATACTCGTTACCATGTCGAACCAAAAATGGGGCTTCTCAATGATCCAAATGGCTTTTCTTATTTTGATGGCAAATGGATTCTCTTTTACCAAAATTTCCCCTTCGGTGCAGCCCATGGGTTGAAGTCTTGGGTGCAGCTTGAAAGTGATGATTTAGTGCACTTTACAGAAACTGGAGTCAAAGTTTTGCCAGATACTCCATTTGATAGCCACGGTGCTTACTCTGGTTCTGCCATGCAGTTTGACGATCAGTTGTTCCTATTCTATACAGGAAATGTCCGTGATGAAAACTGGATCCGTCACCCCTACCAGATTGGTGCTTTGATGGATAAGGATGGCAAGATTACAAAGATTGACAAGATCTTGATTGACCAGCCAGCAGACTCTACAGACCACTTCCGCGACCCACAAATTTTTAACTTTAAAGGTCAATACTATGCTATCGTCGGTGGACAGGACTTGGAGAAAAAAGGCTTCGTCCGTCTCTACAAGGCTGTGGACAATGATTATACAAACTGGCAAGCGGTTGGTGACCTTAACTTTGCTAACGACCGCACTGCCTACATGATGGAATGTCCAAATCTGGTCTTTGTAGGGGAGCAACCTGTCCTTCTCTACTGTCCACAAGGATTGGATAAGGCTGTTCTAGACTATGACAATATCTATCCAAACATGTACAAAATCGGGGCTTCCTTTGATCCTGAAAATGCCGAAATGGTAGATGTCTCTCCATTGCAAAATCTAGACTATGGTTTTGAAGCTTATGCAACTCAAGCATTCAACGCTCCTGATGGACGTGCATTAGCAATAAGTTGGCTTGGACTGCCAGATGTTTCTTACCCATCTGACCGTTTTGACCACCAAGGGACCTTCTCATTGGTCAAAGAACTCACTATCAAAGATGGCAAACTCTACCAATATCCGGTCGCAGCCGTCAAAGAAATTCGTGCTTCTGAAGAGGTCTTCTCAAATCGTACTCAAACCAATAACACCTATGAACTGGAGCTCAACTTGGAGGCCAATAGCCAAAGCGAGATTGTCTTGCTCGCTGATAAAGAAGGCAAAGGGCTTTCAATCAACTTTGACCTTGTCAATGGACAGGTGACAGTGGATCGTAGTCAGGCTGGTGAACAGTATGCTCAAGAATTTGGTACAACTCGTTCTTGCCCTATCGATAACCAAGCTACTACTGCCACTATCTTCATCGACAAGTCAGTCTTTGAAATTTTCATCAATAAAGGAGAAAAAGTATTTTCTGGTCGTGTCTTCCCACATGCAGACCAAAATGGTATCCTGATCAAGTCTGGAAACCCAACTGGAACTTACTATGAATTAGATTATGGTCGCAAAACTAACTGATGTCGCAAAACTTGCAGGCGTCAGCCCCACTACCGTCTCACGGGTCATCAATAAAAAGGGGTATCTATCTGAGAAAACCATTCAAAAGGTTAATGAAGCCATGCGAGAATTGGGCTACAAGCCCAATAATCTGGCTCGAAGCCTCCAAGGAAAATCTGCCAAGTTAATTGGACTTATTTTTCCTAACATCAGTCATGTCTTTTATGCGGAGTTGATCGACAAGTTGGAACACCAGCTCTTCAAAAATGGCTACAAGACCATCATCTGTAACAGCGAACACGACTCTGAAAAAGAACGAGAGTACATTGAAATGCTGGAGGCCAACCAGGTCGATGGTATCATTTCTGGAAGTCACAACTTGGGAATCGAAGACTACAATCGTGTGACAGCACCGATCATTTCCTTTGACCGAAACTTGTCTCCAGACATCCCTGTCGTCTCCTCTGATAACTACGGTGGCGGGGTCCTCGCCGCCCAGACTTTGGTCAAAACAGGCGCCCAGTCTATCATCATGATTACAGGAAATGATAACTCGAATTCACCTACTGGACTGCGCCATGCTGGATTTGCCTCTGTTCTCCCGAAAGCACCTATTATCAATGTTTCGAGTGACTTTTCTCCCGTCCGAAAAGAAATGGAAATCAAGAATATCTTGACCCATCAGAAACCAGATGCGATTTTTGCTTCGGATGATTTGACAGCTATTCTGGTGATCAAAATCGCTCAAGAGCTGGGAATTTCTGTTCCTGAAGAGCTCAAGGTCATCGGCTATGATGGAACTTACTTTATCGAGAACTACTATCCTCACCTGACAACGATTAAGCAACCTATGAAAGAGATTGCCCAACTCACTGTTGATCTCCTCTTGCAGAAGATTGAAGGTAAGGAAGTTGCGACAACTGGTTACTTCTTACCAGTCACTCTATTACCTGGAAAAAGTATTTAATACTCAATGAAAATCAAAGAGCAAACTGGGAAGCTAGCCGCAGGTTGCTCAAAGCACAACTTTGAAGTTATAGATAAGACTGATGAAGTCAACTCAAAACACTGTTTTGAGGTTGCAGATGGAAGCTGACGTGGTTTGAAGAGATTTTCGAAGACTATTAGCACAAGAAAACTCAGACTGATTGGTCTGAGTTTTTTATGATCTTAAATTTTCGAGATAGCGCTGGGCTGTCTCTAGGTTAAAGGTTTTGTCTGCAATGAGACGCTCAACGAGAGGAGCAACCTCGGACTCACTGGCACCAGCTAGGAGAACTAGGGATTTGGCCTGTAATTTCATGTGGCCTTGCTGGATGCCTGTACTTACCAAGGCTTTGAGGGCAGCAAAGTTCTGGGCAAGACCGATAGACACGATAATCTGAGCTAATTCTTTGGCTGAAGGATTTCCCAGTAGTTCATGACTGAGGGCTACACGTGGGTTGAGTCCGATAGAGCCACCCTTGGTCGCTACCGGCATGGGCAGGGTCATCTCACCGACCAATTCTTCTGTGTCCCTATCTAGACTCCATCGACTGAGACCTTGATAGTGTCCATCTCGACTGGCAAAGGCATGGGCCCCAGCTTCGATGGCACGCCAGTCATTACCAGTGGCAATCAAAATGGCATCGATACCATTAAAAATCCCTTTATTGTGAGTAGCCGCTCGGTAAGGATCTGCCTGCGCAAACTGACTAGCCAAGGCTATTTTCTCAGCAATTTCTCGTCCTTGATCCCTTTGGGGACTCAAGTAGCGAAAGGCGATGCGACAACTTGCAGTCACCAGAGAATCGGTCGCGTAGTTGGACAAAATTCCTATAAGGCTTTGTCCTTGACTGAGTTCTTCTAAGACTGGCTTCAAGGATTCCAGCATGGTGTTGAGCATATTGGCTCCCATGGCTTCCTGGGTATCGACATGGAGATAAACAACGAGAAAGTCTGTTTCACCTTTGATCTGCTCTACATGCAAATCACGCGCCCCACCCCCACGTTTGACGATGGACGGATAGGCTTGATTGGCAAGTTCTAAGAGCTCCGCCTTCTTGCTGACAATCTTCTCTTGCGCTTGTTCAGGATCAGCAACTTGATAAAGGGCTACCTGACCAATCATCTGGCGCAGATGAACCTGAGCAGTAAAGCCACCAGACCGCTTGATGATTTTACTTGCATAGCTGGCCGCAGCAACCACTGAGGGTTCTTCTGTCACATAGGGAACTGTATAGTCCTGACCATTCACCAAAAGCTCTGGAATGATCGAATAAGGAAGAGAAAAAGTTCCTACCACATTCTCACTCAGCTGGTCTGCAACCGCCAAGCTGACTTGTTCATCCTGCTCGAGACTCATTTGCTTTTCAGGACTAAGGAGCGCCTGAGCTCGCAACAACTCAAGGCGCTCATGGTATGATTTTTTAGAAAATCCATTCCAACTTATCTTCATTATTTTTCAACCTTGCTATAACGGCGTTGGTGGTCGATAATTTCAACCAAGGCATAGTCTTGATTTTCAAAACCTGCAAATTGGGCTGAGCCAGACTCATCCAACTGCAATTCTTCGAAGAAGACTTTTTCATAGTCTGCAACAGATAATGCTGTACGTTGTTTGAGTTTGCTCAAGCGATCCTTATCAAGGTAAGCCTCATAGCCTTCGACCAATTCACCACTAAAGAACTCTGAAACCGCGCCACTTCCGTAACTGTAGAGGGCAATTTTATCGCCAGCCTTCAAAGTCTCTGCATTTTCCAAAAGGGAGAGGAGACCGAGGAAGAGGGAACCTGTATAGATATTCCCAATCATCTGACTGTAGAGAATGGATTTGTCAAAGTTTTCTTGCAAACTATCCTGCTTCTCCTGAGATAGAGTCTTGTCCATCATCTTGCGCAAGCCTTTTAGGGCCAACTTAGGATAAGGCAAGTGGAAGCAGATAGCCGCAAAGTCATCCATAGTCCAATCGTAGCGTTCCTTGTATTCATTCCAAGTCGTTGTCAGGCAATCAAGATACTGTTGGGTCGAGTACATGCCGTTTACATAAGGAGTGCTTGAATAGTTCGGACGCCAGAAATCCATGATGTCACGCGTTTGGGCAACGTTATCATTGTTAAAGGCCATGATGCGCGGATTTTGGGTGATCAACATCGCCACACTTCCAGCACCCTGAGTTGGTTCACCAGGAGTTCCCACACCATACTTGGCAATATCACTGGCAATGACCAAAACCTTAGACTCTGGAGAATTTTCTACATGCAATTTAGCATAATGAAGGGCAGCTGTCGCTCCATAGCAGGCTTCTTTGATTTCAAAGCTACGGGCGAAAGGCTGGATGCCTAGCAGGCCATGAACAAAGACTGCCGCTGCCTTACTCTGGTCAATCCCTGACTCGGTCGCCACGATGACCATATCGATTTCTTCTTTTTCTTTGTCTGTTAAAATAGAGTTGCTTGCACTAGCAGCCAAGGTAACAATGTCCTCAGTCAGTGGCGCAATACTAATTTCATTTAACAAGAGTCCCTTGCTAAATTTTTCGGGGTCAACTCCCCTCGCTTCTGCTAAGTCTTGTAATTTCAAGACATATTGACTGGTCGCAAAACCAATCTTATCAATACCGATTGTCATATTTACCTCTGTTTTTTCATTCATTGTAAAAAATCGTTTCATTCTATTTTATCACAAATAGGGATAAAAGAGAGAAAAAAGACTTGATTCAACAAATCAAGTCTTTGCTTTGACTGCATTAGGAAGAGATTCCTCGTTGTTTGCGGATGTAGTAATAAAGCTTTAGAATTACCGTTCCACTTGCCATTCCAATAGAAATAACGAGGGCTAACATAACCACCAAAGTCGCGCTGGCAATAGCATGGCTGTAATCGCCTGTCACAAAGAAAGCTGTCGTTCGATAGGATAAATAACCCGGCACCAAGGGGGCAAGAATAGCCAAGACAAAGACCACCGCTGGTGTCTTATAGACAATACTTAAAATCTGGCTGATGCAAGAGCCAATTACTGCTGCGATAAAGGTCGCGATAATAACATTGGTTGGTTCTTTGAGGACGAGATAGAGGAGCCAAACGCCCATTCCCAAAATACCACCAGGTAGGAGCATGGAACGTTGAACATTCAGTACGATTAAAAAGGTGATAATGGCGAGTAAACTCGCCACTGCTTGGAGCAAAATACTTGTTAGAGTCATCTTATGTCATCAAAACCAGGGCGACAGAGGTACCTGCCCCTAAAGCGAGGGTAATGAGCAAAGATTCAAACATCTTGCTCATACCAGAGTTGATATGGTTGGTCATGATATCCCGAACCGCATTTGTCAGAGCAATCCCTGGAACAAAGGGCATGACCGCTCCTGCTATAATCAGGTCTGCTGTCGAAGGAAATCCTGTGTAGCGAGCCCAGAACTGGGCGATCAATCCGAAAACAAAGGCACCTGCAAAGGCCGTTACAAAAGGAATGCGGACAAACTTCTCTACATAAAGAGAGAAGGCAAATCCAAATAAAGTCGCAATAGCTGCACCAAAAGCGTCATAGACATTGCCCCCAAACATAATCGAGAAGAAAGGGGCACTGAGGGTCGCTGCTACGGTCACTTGGAACTTGGTATAAGGAAGGGCTTGATTGCCGATTTCTTTGAGCTTTTTAAAGGCTGTCGAGAGATCAATCTGCCCTCCGACAAGCTCCCGTGATACTTGGTTGACATCGCAAACTTTTTCAATGTTATAAGAGGATGAGGTCACCCGTTTCATCCGAGAAATATTGGTGTTTTCAATAGAGAAGAAAATAGCTGCGGGCATGGCAAGAACATTGCAATCCATTATTCCCTGCGAATGGGCAATACGGATCATAGTATCCTCAACCCGATGAATCTCTGAGCCACTTTTCAGGAGAATGGTTCCTGCTAGCATAATCACATCAATGACGGCATTCAACTCTCTCGATTCGTCCATTTTCTCCTCCTTTTTTCTACTCCCTATATTTTATCACAAAATCTTGTGAAAAAAAATCTTTGTCATGAAATCATGACAAAGATTCGTTTAATCTCGAGAACTTTCGTGAGATCCTTCATTATTGGATGAACTGCTAGAAGGAGTGTTCCCTTGTTGATTTCCTTGTTGGTTCCCCTGGTTTGGACTTGTAGGAGAACCCTGGTTCCCACGTTGGGCAGGATTAGAGGATGAAGTTGACGGTGGTGTTTTTGGTTTGTAGATGGAAAGTTTGATACGCGTACTTGCAAGATCAACCAGTTCTCCTGCTCTTGGCGTTTGACTTACAACAGTTCCTTCTGCCGTTCCTTCAGGAGCAGTCGATACTTCTACAACCTCAATATTTGCTTCCTTCACACCGACAATCTGAGTCAAGTTATTCTTTGTAAACTCAAGGCTTGAACCAATGTAGTTCGGCATGCTGACACTAGTCACCTTCTTGGCCACTGTTAAGGTAATCGTAGTGGCTTTTGAGAGATCATAAGTCGAACCCGAAGCAGGGGTCTGTCTGAGGACGGTTCCAGGTTCGCTTTCGCTGGATTCTTCCTCTTCCATCTTGATTAGATTTTCAGGAACCTTCTTCTCCTTGAGTTCGGCTACAACATCCGTATACTTACGTCCGACGTAATTGCTCAATTGGAAGGATTGCTTACCAGAAGAAACAATCAAATTGACCTTAGTTCCTTCTTTTCGGCCGCTACCAGCTTCTGGATCCGTTCGAATAACGCGTCCTTCCGCTACTGTATCACTAGCCTCCGATTTCTCTTCGCCAGCTTCAAACTTGGATTTTTTGAGTGCTTCTTTGGCCTCTGCAACGGTTTGTCCAGCCACGTTAGGAATAGCAATCGTTGCTGGTGTCCTTGACAAAATCCAGACCAAAGAGGCTGCAACTAATAGAAGACTGGCCAAAAGAATCATATAGCGAGCCTTAAACTTCCGTTTCTTGGCTGGTTTTGGCGCTGGAGCCGGTTCTGCCACTGGTTGAGTTGGTTTCTTTGGCTGAGGGCGTTCTTCCTGCGCCGGAGCTTTTGGAATCGATGTTAGTGTACTTTGTGGAACTTTAGGCAAAGTCTTAGTGTCTGCCTTACTGGCATCGTCAAAGACCAGTTTCGGTTCATTGCGACGATTATAAGACAAGCTAGTTGACAAGTCCACATACATTTCCGAAACAGACTGATAACGATCTGACAGTTTCTTAGCAGTTGCCTTGATGACAACATTTTCTAAAGCCTGAGGGACAGATGGGTTTTCAGCTATGACGGACGGAAGTGGCTTCTGGAAATGCTGGAGGGCAATCGTAACCGCGCTATCTCCATCATAAGGGATATGTCCCGTCAGCATCTCATAGAAGATAATCCCCATCGCATAGATATCGCTCTGGAAAGTCGCTTTAGAACCACGTGCTTGCTCAGGTGACAAATAATGAACGGAGCCTAACATTGAGTTAGTCTGGGTCAGACTGGTCTCCGCAAAGGCTACGGCAATCCCAAAATCTGTGACCTTAGCTGTGCCGTCAGGTGTCAAGAGGATATTTTGAGGTTTCAAATCCCGGTGAACAATTCCTCGAGTATGGGCTAAGCGCATTGCCAAGAGGATTTGTCCCATAATCCGAACTGCTTCTTCGTTTGAAAGAGGATAGTGTTCTTTGATATAACGCTTGAGGTCAAGGCCTGCTACGTATTCCATAGCTAGGTACTGTTGACCGTCTTCCTCACCAATATCTGTTATCCGAACGATATGAGGATGGTCCAGATCCGCCATGGCTCTCGCTTCACGTTGGAAACGTGCCACAGCAATCGGGTCTGTCTGGTAGTTGGTCCTCAGGACCTTCACTGCCACTTCTTCCCCGTCTAGGATCAAATCCTTGGCCAAGTAAACATCTGCCATGCCTCCTCGACCAATCTGCTTGACAATCCGATACCGCCCGGCAAAAATCTTGCCGATTTGGATCATTCTGCTGCCTCCTCGTTCATGTAAACAAGGGCAACCGTAATGTTGTCTAAACCTCCTGCATTGTTAGCGAAACGAATGAGAGTTGCCGCCTTGTCTGCTAGGGAAATATCACTAGTTACGATATCATAAATCTCGCTTGCCGAAATCATATTGGTCAAACCATCACTATTGAGCAAGAGATAATCTCCTGACTCCAGTGTAATCATCCCAAAATCTGGCTGGATTTCATCTTTTTGTCCGATAGACTGGGTGATGATATTCTTTTGAGGGTGAGTTTCTGCTTCTTCTGGAGTCAATTGACCAGCTTTGAGCAATTCATTAACCAAGGAATGGTCACTCGTCAACTGGTGGTATTCTTCTCCACGAATCAAACCGATACGAGAATCTCCAATGTGAGCATAGATGGCTTGGTTGTCAATAAACGCAACAGCTTCTAGCGTTGTTCCCATGCCTCTGTATGCTTCGTCCTGACCTAGTTGATGAATTTTTTGATTTTCAATCTCCAGGTAGTGGGCAAACCACTCACGAACTTCATTGACTGAATCAATTTGGGTATCCACCCAAGCCACACCAAGGTCTGTTACCGCCATCTCACTAGCGATATTTCCTGCACGGTGTCCTCCCATCCCGTCAGCCAAGATGATCATAGTGCGTCCTGCTCGGTTGACAAAGTGATTGACATAGTCCTGATTATTTGTCCGTTTCTGACCAACATCTGTTAATAATGCTATTTCCATTGTGTCAGTTCCTTCCTATTCTGATATCTTGCGAAATTGGCTGATAAAGAATCCATCACTTCCATACAATTCAGGAGTAATCAGGATGCAGCCATCTTTCAGGATATCTTTACATTCGTGTTCTAGTTTAACCTGCTCGAACTCGGGATGACTTTCTAAAAACGCCTCAACGACTTGAAAGTTCTCCTCAGAGACAATAGTACAGGTACTATACGTTATTATACCACCTTTTCGTAGTGTTTGACAAACACTACCTAATATTTCCAGCTGAATTTCCTGTAAGGAGGTGAAATCTGCCGTTTCTTTATTGTATTTGATGTCTGGTTTGCGACGTAAAAGTCCAATTCCAGAACAGGGAGCATCTACCAAAATCTTATCAAAAGAGTCCTGACCGAAAAACTCATGCACTTTTCTGGCATCCAATTTTTGCGTTTGCACTCGATCTGCCACACCTAAACGCTCCGCATTTTCTTGGATCAAGTCCAACTTATGGTCATACAAGTCCAGAGCAGTAACCTGACCTGTCGTGAGGTAAGAAGCCATATGGGCTGTTTTTCCACCAGGAGCGGCACAGGCATCCAGGACCTGTTCATGGCCATGTAAATCAAGAGTCGGAGCAACCAGTTGACTGGACTCGTCTTGGATGGTAATGGCCCCTTCTGCGAACAAATCATGTCCTGCAAAGTGGCCTTGCTCCTTGACCAGACCAGTGGGAGCCAAAGGAGAATCAGTCGCCTCTAACACGGCTTTGATTTCCTCTTTTCGACTCAAGTCAGTCACCCGGATGCTAGCTTTGTTGCGCACCAAGAGACTTTTAAACATGGCTTGTGCTCGCTCTTCACCGTATTCTTCCTTAAGTTTAGACACGAGCCAAACTGGGAGAGAATAGGCAATGGAATCACGCTTATTTTTGCGTTTGATACTGTCAATATCTGGCCAACCTTCTCGCAAAATACGACGAAGGACTGCGTTGACTAATTTTTCACTGCCTTTTTTACGCGCTTTGGCTAGCTCTACCGCTTCATTGACTACAGCGTGATTAGGAATTTTATCCAGATACCGAAGTTGGTAGGCGCTCAGAAGGAGCAGGATATAGAGCCAGTTATCTAGCTTATCTCGGTCTTCGATAAAGTGAGACAGGTACCATTCCAAAGTGAGTTTGCGGGCTACCGTTCCGTAGACAATCTCTGTCACCAACCCCTTGTCTGCCACTGAGAGTTGACTGCCCTTGAGGTGTTTGTTTAAGGCAATATTCGAATATGCTTGGTTGACTAGAACATCCTCTAGCACTGCCAAAGCTAGACTTCTAGCCGTTTCTACTTTAGTCACCAAATCGTTCTCCTACAGTCAATGTCCGTCCCACTCCGTTGAGGAAGGAAGCAATGTCCATCTTAGGCTTCCCAGCTGGCTGCACTTGCTTGAGGGATAGAGCACCTTCTGCCGTAGCAACGATTAATTCTTTCTTACCAATAGAGAGGATCTCCCCTGGATTTCCCTGAGCTTCTACTGGTAGGGCTTCATAGATCTTAAAGCGGTCGCCTTTGAGAAAAGTATGGGCAACAGGCCAAGGATTCATCCCTCGGATTTGGTTGAAGAGTTGACGGTTAGTCTTATTCCAGTTCAACTTTTCTTCCTCTGGTTTGATATTTGGCGAGAAAGTGACCTGGCTTGGGTCTTGCGGTTCTGGCTGAATTTCGCCAGCTATATAAGCAGGAAGAGTATCCAAAAGCAAGTCACGACCTACAATCGCTAATTTCTCAAACAAGGTGCCTACATTGTCCTCATCAGTGATAGGAATACTGCGACGGGAAATCATGTCTCCTGCATCCATTTCCTTGACCATCTCCATAATGGTCACACCAGCTTCCTTATCCCCTTGAATCAAGGCATAATGAATGGGCGCACCACCACGGTGTTTGGGAAGAAGGGAAGCGTGAACGTTGACCGCAAAGTCCATGCTATCAAGGAGTTTACTTGGGAGAAACTGCCCAAAAGCAGCAGTCACAATCCCATTCGCTCCTAGCTTCATAATGGCTTCCATCTCTGGACTTCCAGATAATTTTTCAGGCTGGTAGATAGGAAGGCCTGCTTCTTTGGCAGCCTGCTTGACTGGAGTTTCTTGGATCACTTTTTTACGGCCGACAGCGCGGTCTGGCTGGGTCACAACAGCTAGAATCTCGTAACGGTCATCTGTCAATAGCCCCTTCAAGACAGTCGCTGAAAATTCAGGTGTCCCCATAAAGATTAGTTTTGTCATTTCTTCTCCTTCTTATAAAAATTGCTGCGGTTCGTGGTCAATGCTGAGACGAAGCTCGCTATTTTCCCGTTCTTGAGTCAAGGCCAAGACCTGGTTGAGGGTTGGGCCCAGCTCATCTTCTAAACGGTATTTAATCAAAATCTGGTAATGATAAAGATTGTGGGTACGGGAAATGGGTTTTGGTGTCGGTCCAAGGATTTTACTAGTTTCCGACAAACCTGAGCGCAAAATTCCCATAACTTCATAAGCACGTTTGACAACCTCCTCTTCTTTCTTGTGAGAGAGGGTAATGCCAATGGTGAAATAATAAGGTGGGTAGCCAAGTTGGCGTCTGATACTCATTTCATAAGTGTAAAAACCTTCGTAGTCTTGGTCCTTGGCAAATCGAATGGCATAGTGCTCAGGATTGTATGACTGAATCAAGACCTGTCCAGCTTTTTCCGCTCGACCTGCACGACCGGCCACCTGAGTTAGGAGTTGGAAGGTTCTCTCAGAAGAACGGAAATCAGGCAGATTCAAGGCCGTATCTGCATTGAGCACTCCGACTAGGGTCACATTTGGAAAATCCAAGCCCTTGGCAATCATCTGAGTTCCCAGCAAGATATCTGCTTCCCCTCGGCCAAACTGGTCAAGAAGAGCTTGGTGACTACCTTTCTTGCGGGTCGTATCGACATCCATCCTCAGAATGCGTGCCTGAGGAAAGAGCTCTGCTAGCTCATCGTAGGCTTTCTGAGTCCCTGTACCGTAGTAGCGAATGCTGCGACTCTGACAGTTGGGACAAACATGAGGAATCCCCTTAGAAAAACCACAGTAATGGCAGTTCATGGTCTTGGTATCCATGTGGAGAGTCAAAGAAATATCACAGTTGGGACAAGTATCCACCGTCCCACACTCCCGACACATAACAAAGCTAGAATAACCCCGACGATTGAGCATGAGGACTACCTGTTCTTTTTTATCCAGACGGTCTTGGATAGCCTCTAGCAAAGGAGGCGTAAAGTTTGACGTCTCATTCTGCCCGATATAGTCCCGAAAGTCAATCACTTGAACCTCAGGAATAGTGGCTAAAGGATTGGCCCGTTGGGTCAGACGTAAATGTTGATAAACACCTTTTCCAGCCCGCGCACGACTTTCTAAGCTCGGTGTTGCCGAACCAAGGACCAGAGCTGCTCGATTGTACTGGGCCCTTAGAATGGCGACCTCTCTAGCATGATAACGAGGATTGCTGTCTTGCTTGTAGCTAGCTTCATGCTCTTCATCGATAATCATGACACCCAGATTTTTCAGAGGAGCAAAGATGGCCGATCTGGCTCCAACGACAACTTGTGCTTCTCCACGCTCAACCTTGCGCCATTCATCGTACTTTTCACCATTAGACAGACCTGAGTGGAGAATGGCTACTTTTTCGCCAAAACGAGCAATAAACCGCTCCGTCATTTGTGGCGTCAGAGAAATCTCAGGTACCAGCAAAATGGCTGTCTTGCCCTTGTCCAAGGCTCCTTGGATGATTTGCAAGTAAACCTCTGTCTTCCCACTTCCTGTAATCCCTTGAAGGAGGAAAGGAGGTTGCTGACTGCCAATAGCACTGACAACGGCATCACGCGCCTGTCTTTGCTCTGGGTTCAGATCCAAAGGTCTACTTGCTTCAATGCCTTCAAAATAAGCAGCTGAACGTTGCACTTCCTTTTGTACTAGGGTTAGAGCTCCTTGTTCCACAAAGAAGTTGACTTGCTCGCGTGAGTAGGATTCTAACAAACTAGCCAGAGGGGCACTTTCAGGATGAGCTAGCAAATAGTCTCTCAGCTCTGCCTTTTTCTTAGCACGCGCAGAAATCTCAACACCTTCTAACTGCTTGACATGGACCTTATACCAAGACTGGGTCTTTACCTTCTTCTGATCGACAGCCTGGTATTCCAAACGGAGCAACCCTTTTCTGGTCAAGCGCATCATTTCTGCCTGCTTGGCTAAATCTAGAGAAGAAAAGGCTAGCGAATCTTCTGAACCGAACAAGCGCTCTTTGTCTGCCTGACTTAGGCCTTCTAAAGGATAGAGAATCTTATCATAGCTGGAGTTTAAAAATCCTGGAAGCATGGCTTTTAGGATGGAGATTTTGTAAGAAAAGACGGACTTTCGTAGCTCCTCAGCTAGCCAGAGTTGCTCTTGGGTCAAGACGGGAGAAAAATCTAGCACCTCTGCAATCTCTTTCAAGTCCTGATCTGTCACTTCTTCATCCGAGTGGGAGTCCAGGCCTAGCACAATCCCTTGGATCAAACGATTGCCTTTGCCGAAGGGAACATGGACCCGCATACCGACTTCCAGCATCTCTTCAAATTCCTCTGGGACCTTATAACTATAGGGCTGGTCCGTCTGCATCAGGGGAACATCCACGATAATCTTTGCGATAGCCATTCTCTCACCTCCTTCTTGTCAGTAAATTCTTGCAATAGAAAAAATAAGATTGAGTCCCCCCAACCTTAAATTTTTTCACC
>CAUSQY010000010.1:0-35912 GCA_963533645.1 uncultured Streptococcus sp.
GAATGAATTCTCTATTTGATGAATTTCGAACAATTTGTTCTCATTTAAACCAAGTCGGAATCACTCCGACGCTCATGGGGTCTTTGGGGTTTGAATACCGTTCAAATGAAGAATGGGGGCCGTCTGACATTGACATTCATGTGCCTGGTGACCCTAGAGGTTGGGAAGCACCTGATCATCTCAGAATTTATGACTGGGACAAGATAATGAAAGTGATGAAAGGTTTAGGCTACGTTTTAATAGATATTCATGAGCATGAATTCCAAAAGGATGGTGTGAGCGTTGAATTCGGAAGTATCGATTCTTTACCTGATTTTGCAGGAGTTTCGGAATCAGATATAGAGCTGATTCATCTCGAGGACATCACGTTTCGTGTTCCAAGTTTAGAACAGTATTTAAGTATTTATAAGTCTTCTTCCCAAGATTCCTATCGAAATAACCACAATAACAATAAGGATTTTAAAAAGATAGAGTGGCTGGAAAGACATTTGTAAATCATCATTTGAAAAGTAGCAAGTTGTAAGACTGGCTACTTTTTTATTTTCTCAAAAACAATCCACTCGAAACTACGGACAAGTCTTGAAAATAAAATTCGAAAGTAGTATACTAGAATCACAATTATGAAAACGTTTGCGTCGTAAATGCAACCAAGTAAATCAGGAGACAAATACAATGGAATTAACAGCCATTTACCACAGACCAGAGTCGGAGTACGCTTATCTTTATAAAGACAAGACAATGCACATTCGTATCCGGACCAAGAAAGACGATATTAAAAGCGTTAGCTTACATTATGGAGATCCTTTTATCTTTATAGAGGACCGTTATGAAGATAGTAAGGAGATGAGTAAAGTAACTTCTGATGCTTTGTTTGATTATTGGCAAGTGGAGATTACGGTCGGCTATGCGCGACTCCAGTATCTCTTTGAACTCAAGGATAATCAGGGTCAAAAAATCTTATATGGCGATAAGGGCTGTGTTGAAAACACACTAGAAAATCTTCATTATGAAGGAAATGGATTTAAAATCCCTTATATCCATGAGATTGATGCTTGCCATGTTCCTGACTGGGTGGCTGATACAGTTTGGTATCAGATTTTCCCAGAACGTTTCGCTAATGGGAACCCTGAGATCTCACCTGAAGGTGCGCTAGCTTGGGATTCCTCTATCAAACCAAAGACGAGCGATTTTTTTGGTGGTGATTTACAAGGTATTATTGACCATCTGGATTACTTGCAATATTTGGGGATTACAGGACTTTATCTCTGTCCGATTTTTGAATCTCCAAGTAACCACAAGTACAATACGACGGATTATTTCGAAATCGACCGTCATTTTGGAGACAAGGAGACCTTCCGTCAACTGGTGAAAGAAGCTCATCAGAGAGGCATGAAGATTATGCTGGACGCTGTTTTCAACCATATTGGTGACCAATCGCCACAATGGCAGGATGTTCTCAAACATGGTGAAGATTCTGTTTACAAAGACTGGTTCCATGTTCAAGAGTTCCCAGTGACCAAGGATAAGCTGGGAGATCCAAGAAAACTCCCTTACCATACCTTTGCCTTTGCCAGCTATATGCCCAAGCTCAATACGGCCAATCCTCAAGTGAGGGACTATTTACTAAGCGTTGCGACCTACTGGATTGAAGAGTTTGATATTGATGCTTGGCGACTGGATGTGGCAAATGAAGTAGACCATCAATTTTGGCGAGATTTCCGTAAGGCTGTTTTGGCTAAAAAGCCCAACCTTTATATTCTTGGAGAGGTCTGGCACACTTCACAGCCTTGGCTAAATGGCGATGAATTTCACGCAGTCATGAACTATCCACTCTCTGACAGTATCAAGGATTATTTCTTGCGTGGGGTTAAGAAGTCCCATCAATTTATCGATGATATCAATAGCCAGTCTATGTACTATAGACAGCAGATTTCGGAAGTGATGTTTAATCTTCTGGATTCTCACGATACGGAGCGCATTTTGGCTACTGCCAAGGGAGAGACTCAACTTGTTAAGTCTGCCCTCGCCTGCCTCTTTTTGCAAAGGGGAACACCGTGTTTCTACTATGGGACTGAGTTAGAATTAGATGGAGGTCCAGATCCAGATTGTCGTCGTGTCATGCCTTGGGAACGTGTTTCCGATAGTAATGAGATGCTGAAATTTATGAAGAAATTGGTTCAGCTTCGCAAGGATATTTCTGGCATTATCCAACATGGAACCTATAGACTGACAGAAATCGAGCCAGATGTGGTATCTCTGGCATGGGATTATGATGGACAAAAAATCCAAGCTATTTTTAACCAATCAAGTGAAAACTATCTTGTAGACCGTGATTCTGTAGCGCTAGCCAGTCATTGCCAAGAATTGGAGCAGCAACTGGTGATTTTGCCTAAAGGTTTTATAATCCGATAAAAATCGTACTCAAAAAGACTGTGATGAATGGGTGATTCGTGCAGTCTTTTTTTGACTTATGTAGTATAATATATCTAAGTCACCGATTGCTAGATGAATGATTAGTGAATGGTGTTTAAAATGAAAGAGAGACTTGTACTCTAGAAGGAGAATTGCATGAAACGAATGAGAAAAGTAGTAGTCTTGGGACTGTGTTTGCCTTTATTACTTGGATTGGCTGCATGTCACCAAAATAATACGAGCACTGAAGCTGCAAATCAGACACAAGCCAGCTCAGATAAAGTTCCTTGGACGGCTTCATATACCAATCTAAACAGCCAGGTAAGTTCCGAAGAGGTCAAATCTCTCTTATCAGCTCACTTGGACCCAAATAGTGTTGACGCATTTTTCAATCTTGTCACAGACTATAATGCGACTGTCGGCTCTACTGGCTTAAGTGGAAATTTTGCCTCCTTTACGAAGACAGAATACGATGTAGAGAAAATCAGCAGTCTCTGGAATCAAAAAAAGGGTGACTTTGTCGGGACTAACTGCCGTATCAATAGCTATGCGTTATTAAAAAATTCAGTCACGATCCCAAAACTTGAAAAGAATGACCAGCTACTTTTTGTGGATAACGATGCTATCGATAAGGGAAAAGTATTTGACGCGAAAGATAAGGAAGAGTTTGATATTCTATTTTCTAGGGTGGAGACGGAAGCGACAACGGATGTAAAAGTTCACGCGCAGAAGATGGAGAAATTCTTCTCCCAGTTTCAATTTAATGATAAAGCTCGGATGTTGTCTGTTGTGTTACATGATAATTTGGATGGAGAGTATCTTTTTGTTGGACACGTTGGTGTTTTAGTGCCAGCTGATGATGGTTTCTTATTTGTAGAGAAACTAACTTTTGAAGAGCCTTATCAAGCTATTAAGTTCGCGAGCAAGGAAGATTGTTACAAGTATTTGGCTACCAAGTATGCAGATTACACAGGTGATGGCCTAGCTAAGCCTTTCATCATGGATAATGAAAAGTGGGTTGAAGGGTATTAAGCTAGGCAAAGGAGAAGCAATATGGAGACAGTAATAGCGCTTTTAGTTGTCATTCTTATCGGATTTTGGGCTGTAAACATTCTCAAGCCTCGTAAGTCAAATAAAAAGGGAAAATTTATAGGTTATACTCAGCGCTATGATATTGACGGAGAGGGATACCAGTCAGAAGTCTGGGAAGTGACGGAAGATGAGAATGAGAAATAAGGAGGAGAGTCCAAAAACAGTATTATGCCTTTTCAAGAAAGGGATCTAGTAACATCAGTGCTATCCTAAGGATCTTATAGGAGGAAACATTATGGGAATGATTGCTAATTATCAATATCTGTCTGACAATGAATTAAGCCAAATAAAGCGGTATTCTTGTCAGGAAGAGGATTTGCTAGACATAGTAGATGATTATCCTGAGGGAAATGATACGTTGATAGATATTGACAAAATGTGGGATGCCTTACTCTTTGTTATGACAGGCTTTAGTAGTTCAGAATTTATGGATGAGGGCCCCTTGAGAGAAGCTGTCTTGGGAGTGACTCCTTTAGAAAATGTGTCAGAATATATAGCCTATACTGAACACTCAAAGATAGCTGAGATTGTTCAAGCTTTAGAGAATTTTGACATGGATAGGGCTCTGGCAGGCTTTAGCATGGAAGCATGCAAGAAGGCAGATTTATACCCCGATATTTGGGATTATCTTGAAGAAGAGGAAGAAATCAAGGATGATATTCGAACCTGTTTTGTAAAAATGAAGGACTTTTATAAGAAAATCTTAACTCTCAAAGGAAATGTCCTAGTGACTATTTGTTAACTACTTTTACCAACTGTTAGTCAGGTGCATGATGAATGTACATTTAGAAAATCGAACACCTGATGATTTGTCTGGTGGAGGAAATATTCCACTGTACAGTCGGACGGGATAGATAGAAATTGGTTATAGAATTTGTAAGAATAATAAATTTTAAACGTTAAGATGGAGGATTAAAGAGATGGGAAAAATTGAATGGAACCAGATAAAGACGCGTTTAGATGCCTTGCTGGTCATTGATGAGTATCGAACAGATCCAAACAAGACCTGGCTTCGATTGATCGTTAAGACTGAGGAAAGCTATGGGGTTCGTTACCTTATCGACAATGGTTCTGGTGATTCTCTAGATGTAATCTTTACTGATAAAATGATCCTTATAAAGGGCTTTGATCATGAAAGCAGTTTGAGTCAATTTGCTGCGGATGAGTGGAATCAAGACATCATAGACGGATTTTATAAGGGAGTAGATGAAAAGTATCAAAACCTATACTCAGAAGAACAAAAAGATGAAACAACCTTATTTATCTGGTATGACGGACAAGAGCATCAAAATACCTACCAAGATCAGGACGGTGGTGAATGGTTATTATCCTATTTCTTTGACAGTTTTGAGCAATTTCATGAGTTTGTGACGTATTACTATTCAATTACCGTAGATGAGGACTTACTTAGAAAACTTTACAATCAAGGTCAGCTTTCAGAAGTAGAATTAGAGCAGTTGATTCGAACTTCCTAGCTGGAAATATTTATAAAATCTGATGAAAAGAACTGATTTTCGATATCAAGTCATACTTGAAGAATTATTGAAGCAGCTAGTGATTGTAGTTTCTTTTTTCTTATGCAGATAACGATTTAAAACGATTTCTTTTTATTGTTGAAAGATATTTCGCGAACAAAAAACAAGATTATTAAAAAAAGTTTAACAAAATCCTTTACAAGCTCTTGTAAACATGATATAGTTATAAGGCTTAGAAAATGAGATGATGTTTTCTAGCAAATATAAACCCGAGTAAAAAATGCCTACGGACAGGCAGGGTTGAATGCCGAAGCGTGGTTGAAAAGCCACATTATTGATAGGGTTAAAAGCCTACTTTTATAAGTTGATGTTAGGACGCTTGTCCTAATTCATAAATTTTAGTGTGGTGAAAGCACACGTCATCTTGTGAAACGATCAATAAAGTACGTAATATTTGCTACTAGAGAGTTAGGAAACATCAGGAACAGACATACTCAACAGAAACCAAAATAAACACGTCAGAAGATTGCAGAGCAGGTGAAAACCTGCTCTTTTTTCATAAGTCAACCTTTAGTCGCCTTTATCTTCTTGAGGTGCTAAAAATATGGTAAAGGAGTATGTCTTGAAGAAGTTAGATCAAAACCAAGCCCCAATTTACGAGGCTTTGGTCAAACTACGCAAGAAAAGGATTGTCCCCTTTGATGTGCCAGGTCACAAGCGTGGGCGGGGAAATCCAGAACTTGTCGAACTATTAGGGGAAAAATGTGTTGGCATTGATGTCAATTCGATGAAACCCTTGGATAATCTCGGTCATCCCATTTCGATTATTCGGGATGCAGAGGAGTTGGCTGCGGATGCTTTTGGTGCAGCCCATGCCTTTCTCATGATTGGGGGAACAACCTCATCAGTTCAAACCATGATTCTTTCCACCTGCAAGGCTGGAGATAAGATTATTCTGCCACGAAATGTCCACAAATCTGCTATCAATGCGTTGGTTCTATGTGGTGCCATTCCCATCTATATCGAGATGAGTGTGGATCCTAAAATCGGCATTGCTTTAGGTCTTGAAAATGAACGGGTGGCCCAAGCCATAAAGGAACATCCAGATGCTAAAGCTATCCTAATTAACAATCCTACTTACTATGGGATTTGTTCCGATCTGAGGGGATTAACAGAAATGGCTCATGAAGCTGGCATGATGGTTTTAGTGGATGAAGCCCATGGAGCTCATCTGCATTTTACTGATAAACTTCCAATTTCTGCTATGGATGCAGGTGCTGATATGGCGGCAGTCTCTATGCATAAGTCTGGTGGGAGTTTGACTCAGAGCTCCATTTTACTTATCGGGAATCAGATGAATCCTGAGTACGTTCGTCAGATCATCAACCTGACCCAGTCTACATCTGCCTCTTACTTGTTGATGGCTAGTCTAGATATTTCGCGTCGCAACTTAGCTCTTCGTGGAAAAGAGTCTTTTGAGAAAGTCATTGAGCTCTCCGAGTATGCTCGTCGTGAAATCAATGCTATCGGTGGTTACTATGCCTACTCAAAAGAGCTCATAGACGGTGTCTCGGTCTGTGATTTTGACGTGACTAAGTTGTCAGTCTACACTCAGGGTATTGGCTTAACCGGTATCGAGGTCTATGATCTCCTGCGAGATGAATACGATATTCAGATTGAATTCGGGGATATTGGCAATATATTGGCCTATATTTCAATTGGTGACCGCATCCAAGACATTGAGCGTCTGGTTGGTGCTTTAGCTGATATCAAGAGACTTTACTCGAGAGATGGGAAGGACTTGATTGCTGGAGAATATATCCAACCAGAGTTAGTGCTGTCTCCACAAGAAGCCTTCTATTCAGAAAGAAAAAGTTTAACCTTGGATGATTCTGTTGGACAAGTCTGTGGGGAATTTGTCATGTGCTATCCTCCAGGAATTCCTATCTTGGCTCCTGGTGAACGTATTACACGAGAGATTGTGGACTATATCCAATTTGCCAAGGAACGTGGTTGCTCCCTCCAAGGGACGGAAGATCCAGAGGTCAATCACATCAACGTCATTAAGAGAAAGGAGAACTAGATGGATTTATGGTTTTCTGAAGTTCATACTCCAGATGTGAAATTGTCCCTGAGAACAGCCAAGCAACTCTACGCTGGAAAAAGTGAATGGCAGGATATCGAAGTCTTGGATACACCAGCTTTTGGGAAAATACTGATTTTAAATGGGCATGTCTTGTTCTCAGATGCGGATGATTTTGTCTACAATGAAATGACCGTCCACGTTCCCATGGCTGTCCACCCAAATCCCAAGAAAGTCTTGGTTATTGGAGGTGGCGACGGTGGTGTTGCCCAAGTATTAACTCTTTATCCTGAACTGGAGCAAATCGATATTGTAGAACCAGATGAGATGTTGGTTGAGGTCTGTCGTGAGTATTTCCCAGACTTTGCTGCAGGGCTAGATGATCCTCGTGTTACCATTTACTACCAAAATGGGCTACGCTTTTTGCGAAACTGCGAAGATGATTACGATATTATCATCAACGATGCGACAGATCCATTTGGACATACGGAAGGGCTCTTTACCAAGGAATTTTACGGCAACAGTTATCGAGCTCTAAAGGAAGATGGTATCATGATCTACCAGCATGGGAGTCCCTTCTTTGACGAGGATGAGTCAGCTTGCCGAAGCATGCATCGCAAGGTCAATCAAGCCTTTCCAATCAGTCGGGTCTATCAGGCCCATATCCCAACTAGCCCAGCTGGCTATTGGTTGTTTGGATTTGCATCTAAAAAATACCACCCTGTCAAAGATTTTGACAAGGAAGGCTGGAAAAAACGCCAGCTTTTCACAGAATACTACACTGCAAACTTACACGTGGGAGCCTTTATGTTGCCCAAGTATGTTGAGGACATTTTAGAAGAAGAGGAAGGAAAAAAATGAGTCGTTTACTAGTTATTGGATGTGGGGGCGTTGCCCAAGTTGCTATTTCAAAGATTTGCCAAGATAGCGAAACATTTACAGAGATTATGATTACTAGCCGTACCAAGTCAAAATGCGATGACTTGAAAGCTAAACTGGAAGGCAAAACAAGTACAAAGATTGAGACAGCTGCTCTTGACGCTGACAAGGTAGAAGAAGTGATTGCCTTGATTGAAAGCTACAAGCCAGAAGCTGTTTTGAACGTAGCTTTACCATACCAAGACTTAACCATTATGGACGCATGTTTGGCGACTGGAGTTCACTATATCGACACAGCTAACTACGAAGCTGAGGATACGGAAGATCCAGAATGGCGAGCTATTTATGAAAAACGTTGCAAGGAACTTGGTTTTACAGCTTACTTTGACTACTCATGGCAATGGGCTTATCAGGAGAAATTCAAAGAAGCAGGCTTGACAGCTCTGCTTGGATCTGGTTTTGACCCAGGTGTGACTAGTGTCTTTTCAGCCTATGCCCTCAAACATTACTTCGATGAAATCCACTATATCGACATTCTAGACTGCAATGGTGGTGACCATGGTTATCCATTTGCGACAAACTTTAACCCAGAAATCAATCTACGTGAGGTTTCTGCGCCAGGTTCTTACTGGGAAGATGGAAAATGGGTCGAAGTTGAAGCTATGTCTATCAAGCGTGAGTATGATTTCCCTCAAGTTGGACAGAAAGACATGTATCTCCTTCACCATGAAGAAATTGAATCATTGGCCAAGAACATTCCAGGTGTCAAACGGATTCGTTTCTTTATGACTTTTGGCCAATCTTATCTAACGCACATGAAATGCTTGGAAAACGTTGGTCTCCTTCGCACGGATGCTATTAACTTTAACGGCCAAGACATCGTTCCGATTCAATTCTTGAAAGCCTTGCTTCCAGATCCTGCTAGCCTTGGCCCACGTACTGTAGGTAAAACCAATATCGGTTGTATCTTTACAGGTGTCAAAGACGGTGTTGAAAAGACCATCTATATCTACAATGTTTGTGATCATCAGGAATGTTACGCAGAAGTTGGTTCACAAGCTATTTCTTACACAACAGGCGTTCCAGCCATGATTGGGACAAAATTAGTTATGAACGGTACTTGGAAACAACCTGGAGTTTACAACCTTGAAGAATTGGATCCAGATCCATTCATGGAAGCTTTGAATGAGTATGGCTTGCCTTGGGTTGTGGTTGAAAATCCACAAATGGTGGACTAATGAAACTAGAACAAGTACCAACACCAGCTTATGTGATTGACTTGGCAAAGTTAGAAGCCAACTGCCGCATTTTGCAATATGTACAAGAAGAGGCCGGTTGCAAGGTTTTGCTTGCCCAGAAGGCATATTCTCTTTACAAAACCTATCCCTTGATTAGCCAGTATCTATCTGGGACAACAGCTAGTGGTCTCTATGAGGCTAAGCTAGCTAGAGAAGAATTCCCAGGAGAAGTCCATGTCTTTGCGCCAGCTTTCAAGGATGCGGACTTGGAGGAATTGCTTGAGATAACGGACCATATCGTCTTCAACTCAGAGAGACAGTTGCGTAAACATGGTGCTCGTTGCCGAGAGGCTGGTATTAGTGTCGGTTTGCGCCTCAATCCTCAATGTTCAACCCAAGGAGATCACGCGCTCTATGACCCTTGTGCACCTGGCTCCCGTTTTGGAGTGACTCTAGACAAGATACCGACTGATTTGCTAGACTTGGTGGATGGCCTTCATTTTCATACCCTTTGCGAGCAAGGTTCAGATGATTTAGAGACAACTTTGAAAGCAGTCGAAGCGCAGTTTGGTCCTTATTTACATGAGGTCAAATGGCTCAATATGGGTGGAGGACACCATATAACGAGAGAAGACTATGATGTGGATTTGCTGATTTCTGAAATCAAGCGTATCCGAGAAACTTACAATCTTGAAGTCTATATCGAGCCGGGTGAAGCTATTGCGCTCAATGCAGGTTATCTAGCAACTGAAGTATTGGATATTGTCGAAAACGGTATGGATATTTTGGTTTTAGATGCCTCCGCGACCTGCCATATGCCAGATGTACTTGAGATGCCCTATCGACCACCTTTGAGAAACGGATTTGATGCGCGTGAAAAAGCCCATACTTATAGGCTTTCTTCTAATACCTGTCTGACGGGTGATGTGATTGGTGATTATAGTTTTGAAAATCCAGTCCAAATCGGTGATAGACTTTACTTTGAAGACATGGCAATCTATTCCTTTGTCAAAAATAATACCTTTAACGGTATTGGATTGCCAAGTCTCTATCTTATGGACGAGCAGGGTGACTGCAACTTAGTCAAAGCCTTCGGCTATCAAGACTTTAAAGGGAGATTATCATGATAGAAACTCCGAAAAAAGCAGGCTATCGTATGCCAGCAGAGTACGAATCGCACCATGGTACCCTCATGATATGGCCGACTCGACCAGGATCATGGCCTTTTCAAGGAAAAGCTGCTAAAAAGGCCTTTAGCCAGATTATCAAGACCATAGCAGAAGGGGAAACTGTTTATCTTTTGGTGGAGCAGGATTATCTATCTGAAGCCCAATCCTATCTAGGAGACAAGGTTGTTTATTTAGATATTCCTACTAATGATGCCTGGGCGCGTGATACTGGGCCGACTATTCTCGTCAATGATAAAAGAGAAAAGTTGGCAGTAGACTGGTCTTTTAATGCCTGGGGTGGTGCTGTCGATGGCCTCTACCAAGATTATGAAGAGGATGACCAAGTAGCCAGTCGTTTTTCTGAGTCATTGGAAATTCCTGTTTACGATGCCAAACCTTTTGTCCTAGAAGGAGGCGCAATCCATAGCGATGGTCAAGGGACCATTCTTGTGACTGAAAGTTGCTTACTCAGTCCTGGACGCAATCCCCACCTGTCTAAAGAGCAAATTGAAAACACCTTATTAGAGAGCCTTGGCGCTGAAAAAGTTATCTGGCTGCCTTATGGTATTTATCAGGACGAAACCAATGAACACGTTGACAATGTTGCTGCCTTCGTTGGTCCTGCGGAACTTGTCTTAGCTTGGACAGATGATCAAAACGATCCCCAGTATGCCATGTCTGCAGTTGACCTTGCCCTTTTAGAGAAGGAAACGGATGCAAAAGATCGTCCCTTTACTATTCATAAGCTTCCTATCCCAGCTATTCGTCAGGTTGTCTCTAAAGAGGATTTACCAGGCTATACCTATGATGATGGGGAAGAGGAGCGCTATGAGGGCGAACGTCTGGCAGCATCCTATGTCAATTTTTATATTGCCAACAAGGCTGTCTTAGTTCCACAGTTTGAGGATGTAAACGACCAAGTGGCTTTAGATATTCTCAGCAAGTGTTTCCCAGACCGCCAAGTTGTCGGAATACCAGCCAGAGACATTCTTTTAGGTGGTGGCAATATCCACTGTATCACCCAACAAATCCCAGAATAGGAGAAAAAGATGAGAAATGTAAGAGTTGCAGCCATTCAGATGCAATGCGCTAAGGATGTGGCAACAAATATCCAAACAGCTGAACGTTTAGTACGTCAGGCTGCAGAACAAGGCGCACAAATCATCCTCTTACCCGAGTTGTTTGAACGCCCCTATTTCTGTCAGGAACGCCAGTATGACTACTACCAATATGCTCAGTCAGTGACAGAAAATACAGCCATTCAGCATTTTAAAGTGATTGCTAAGGAACTAAATGTTGTTTTACCGATCAGTTTCTATGAAAAAGATGGCAATGTCTTGTATAACTCTATCGCTGTCATTGATGCTGATGGGGAAGTGCTGGGCGTTTATCGGAAAACCCACATACCAGATGACCATTATTATCAAGAAAAGTTTTACTTTACGCCTGGTAACACTGGCTTCAAGGTCTGGGATACTCGCTACGCTAAAATTGGGATCGGTATCTGTTGGGATCAATGGTTCCCTGAAACAGCTCGTTGTCTTGCGCTTAATGGGGCAGAATTGCTCTTTTACCCCACAGCCATTGGTTCAGAGCCAATTTTAGATACAGACAGTTGTGGTCACTGGCAACGTACGATGCAAGGGCACGCAGCAGCAAATATTGTCCCAGTCATTGCAGCCAATCGTTACGGTTTGGAAGAAGTCACTCCTAGTGAGGAAAATGGTGGACAGAGTTCCAGTCTTGACTTCTACGGTTCGTCCTTTATGACGGATGAAACAGGAGCTATTCTAGAGAGAGCTGAAAGACAAGGTGAAGCTGTTCTATTAGCCACCTATGACCTGGATAAGGGAGCAAGTGAACGCCTCAACTGGGGACTGTTTCGTGATAGAAGACCAGAAATGTACCAACGGATTACGGACTAGAAGGTAACTTTCATAATAAATTTTTGATATTCACGCCTGTCTTACAAAAATGTAAGATAGGCTTTTTAAATGTAAGATGGGTGTACGATTATACGTAGAAATGTATGCTATACTCTATGTAGATCAAAAAGAAAGAGGTTTATTATGAAAAAATGGAATGCGACGCAGTTGAAATACCTGATGGCGGCAGTAATGGTTCTAGACCATATCCCTCATATCACAGGAATCATTTCTCCTCTGTGGGAAGGTATCTTTCACGCCTTGACCCGTTGTGTGGGAGTTTGGTTTGCCTATATGGCTATGGAAGGATTCATCCATACTCGGAATTTGAAAAACTACCTCATCCGCCTTTGGAGTTGGGCGATTATCATGTTTGCTGGAAATAGCCTACTCAATGCCCTATTTGCATCCAAAGGAGTAATGGTAAATAACAACATTTTCCTGACTTTGGCCATCGGTGTCACCATGCTTTGGATTGGTTTTCCCAGAAAAGAGTTGGATAAAAACGAGAAGTTGTGGCGTCGGATTGGAGTTGCTGGACTCTTGATTTTCGGTTGTCTTTTTACTGAGGGTGGTATCACCATGCTACCATTTCTCTTGATTAGTTACTCTTGTCGAAATCGCAAGGGATTGCGAAATCTCCTATATGCTATTCTGTGGGCCTTCTTGTTAGTGACTTCCATCCATATTTACAACACTTGGCACCAAACACTAGAAATGATGCTTTACAATTCTGACTGGCTCTTTATCACTGTATTTCCTTTTATGGCCTTGTATAATGGACAGCGAGGACAAGAAACCAGTTGGAGTAAATATTTCTTTTATATTTTCTACCCGGCTCATCTATGGATCATAACTTTGATTGCTTATTTGGTTAAATAGTTTCAATATTCATTAGCTCCTTCTTGCTTAAAATGTGAGAGGAGCTTTTCTGTATCTGGAATTCCTAACAAACATGTTATAATAGTTTTAGAAAGGACGTTGTTTATGGCTAAGATATTGGTTATTGAAGATAATAATGAAATCCAGGAAATTTTAAGAACCCTTCTTACTGAAGAACACGAGGTAATCCAAGCATTTTCTGGCACAGAAGGTATCATGCAATTTGACAAAGGTGGCATTGATCTCGTTCTGCTTGATATCATGCTCCCTGGGAAAAATGGCGACCAAGTCTTGCAAGCTATTCGACAAACTAGTCAGACTCCGGTCATCATGCTTACTGCTTTAGGTGATAAAAAGCTCATCAGCCAATATCTCCTAGACGGTGCCAATGATTATGTAGTAAAACCTTTTGATTTGGACGAAGTCTTTGCCAGAGTCACTGTTCAATTACGTCAAAGTGGTGAACATCAGTCAGAAGATCGAAGAGAAATTGATAACCTCCTACAAAACTTTAAAAATATCCAGTTCGATGCGGATAGTTTTGAAATAAGTAGCACAACTGAAACCATTCGCCTTGCAAAGAAAGAGTGCCAGATTCTTCAAATGTTGCTCCATTATCCTAAAAAAATCTTCACCAAGGAAGAACTCTATGAATTGATTTGGGAAGAAAGTTACCTGCCTGGAGACAATACACTCAACACCCATCTAAGCAATCTCCGTAAGAAACTACATCAACTGGATCCAAATCACGAATACATCGAAACCATTTGGGGGGTTGGTGTTCGATTAAAAGGAGACAAGTAATGATTTACATTTTGATATCAATATTGCTCCTCATTAACATCATTTTGGCGATTTCTTTGATTCGCTATCATATAGCAATTAGAGATTTAAGCAGACAAATCGAAGAGAAGATTCGCTCTGGTAGCATGAAGAGGATCGGTGTAAATTTCTTTTCAAAGACCATTTTGCGTCTACATAACCAAATTGAGAATCTATTTCAGGAAGTGGAGCAAAACCAACTAATCATGAAGCGTGAAAAATACACCCTAGATATGGCAATCAGTAACATTGCTCATGATATTCGGACACCTTTGACAATCGCATCAGGATATACTCAGCAACTAATAAAACACCCCGATAATAGTCAGGAAACTTTAAGCAAAATAGCCCATCATCAGGATTTGGTTTCCAAACGTTTGGAAGCTCTTCTTGAATACCGTCATTTGATGGAAGGAGCAGTCAAACCGAAACTGGAAGAACTTGATTTATCAACTTTTATAACGAAAAAGACTTTCGCCTATTACGATGTTTTCCAATCTTCACAGATTGTTCTTGATTTTAACGTTGAACCAGGGTTGAAAATGGCGACTGATGAGGACTTGCTTGATCGAATTATACAAAATCTCCTTGGAAATGTTCTCAAGCACGGCAAGGAGGAGGCTCGACTTTCTTTGAAAAAGAAAGAAAATAGGCTTGTTTTACAAATCGATAATATTGTCAAAAAACCTATCAAAAATATAGACAACCTCAGCAATCGTTTTTATTCTGAAAATATGTCAGATACCGAAGAATCCTCTGGTTTAGGTCTCTATATTACTGAGGAATTAGTTCATCTTCTTGGAGCAGACATGAAGCTAGCCACTGATGGTGAATGGTTTTCGGTCTTTATTTATTTTTAACAGAAGAAACCTCCTCTATATCCTAGAGGAGGTCCTTTTTATAAGCTTTTCTTCTTGAAAATAGTCAGCCCACTGAAAGAGAAGAAAAGTATGACCGTTACGCAAACCGTGATGGTATAGAGAATAGCTTGACTATTAGTAGTCATAGCATAGGCAAAATCTAGAATTAAATATCGTAGAATTTCAATATCTGGGAAAACAAGCATTGGAATAGAAATGACGATAGAGCTAATCAGATAACCAATAAATACGGCAAGATAAGAATGAGTTAGGTAGAGAATAAAGGAAACAATCGAAAGCCAAGCGAGAAGGCAGAGAAATTGAAGGGAAATCGTCAAGAGGAGATTGGCAATAAAACCATCAGGCATTGTACCAAGTCCGTTTAGTAGAGTCGCGGGAATAAAGGCAATCACAAGACTGGTGATGAGTTGTAAGAGAGCGATACTTGCTAGAACAAAGAATTTAGCAAGGAAAAATTCTGTACGAGAAACGCCAACTGTCAAACTATTTTTATAGAGCTTACCGATTAAATCGACTCCAAGAACTAAACATGTTAGTATAATACAGAGGAAAACGAGGTTTGAGCCGTTATTTGACGCGTTGATTAGAGCTTCCATCCCATTCCAACCATGGGTAGGAGTCTCAGGTGGTGCTGTTTGAACGGACATTAGATGCCCTGTAGCGCCAATAGTAGCACCCAGTAACATAAGTACAAAGAGAATGAATTCTGTAATCCAGAATCCTTTGGAGCGGAAAAGACGGTAAAAATCTGCTTGAATGGTATGTATCATGATTTTTCTCCTATTCTACCAATTGTGTGAAGTATTCTTCTAGGTTTTGACGGGCAAAGTATATCTCATCAATAGCAACATCGGCCAAAGTTAGTTTCTTAAGAATCTGTTTGACATCTTGTTCATTACCAAAGATATGGATTTCATTTTCAGGGTTTACAACCTTAAACTGGAGTTGGATTTGTTCTTTCAATACCTGACAAGCTCTTTCTTTGTCGCTTGTTTTAAGCACAATATAATCCTCACTCAGTGTTTCAAACTCAGCTTTACTAATTTCACGGATAATCTTACCTTGATCCAGAATACCAAAGCGATTAGCTAGGAGATAGAGCTCTGACAAGATATGGCTAGAGATGAGAATGGTTATGCCTTTTTCTTGATTGAGTCGCTGGATCATGAGGCGAAATTCTTTGATCCCAATTGGGTCGAGACCGTTAATAGGTTCATCAAGAATCAGGAAATCAGGTTTGGATAGAAGCGCAATGGCGATACCAAGCCTTTGTTTCATTCCTAGTGAGAAATCACGAAAGACTTTTTTACCTGTATCTGACAAACCTACATAATCCAGTGTTTCTTGAATGACTTTATCAGCGTTTGGAATATGGCGAATCATACAATAATATTTTAGATTTTGATAGGCTGTTAAGTGATTATGGGCTACAGGTGATTCGATAACAGAACCCACTTGAGATAATGCCTTGGTCCACTCATTTTGTTCTTGGCTGGAAAAGAGGGAAACTGTACCTTTGTCCGCAAACAATAATTGTGTAATGATTTTAATAAGAGTAGTTTTACCTGCTCCATTTTTTCCAATTAGACCATAAATATCTCCCTCTTTTATGGTTAGACTAAGATCTTGAAGAATAGCTTGTTGGCCGAATTGTTTGGTCAGTCCATGAATTTCGAGTACTGTTTTCATGATTTTCTCCTTTTGATTTATTTTTCTAACTTTAGTATAAGGTATAGAAATCAAAGAAACATCAAGTAATTCTAAAGAGTTTCTAAAGTTTTCTGATTTTTAAATTATTAAAAACCCAGTTAAGGATTTAACTGGGAATTTTCTCTATAAAATATACTTCTCAATGGCACGCGCGACGCCTTCTTCTTCATTGCTGGTTGTAACGTCATTGGCAAGGGATTTGACATGATCACTAGCATTTCCCATAGCAATACCAAGCCCTGCAAACTGGAGCATTTCGATATCGTTATTGGCATCGCCCATGGCCATAATTTCTGAGGGCTCGATCTTCAAAATCTCAGCTAGTCGTGAAAGAGCAGTAGCCTTGGTAGTTCCAAGTGGCATGGCTTCATAAATGACAGGTTGCGAACGAACTCCACTAAAACGTTGGCAGAGCTCCTTAGCGAATCGCCGCTCAAAATCATCTGTTTGCTCTTTGGTACCCAAAAACATGCCTTGGAACATACGATACTTACCACTAGTCGCTTCCTCAAGGGAAATTTCAGTCAGGTCTGAAAAGACTAGCTTGGCATCATTTTGAACGATTTGATTAGGCTTACCACCGAGGACAAAATAATGTTCTTCATCAAAAAGAGTCAACTGGACGTCGCTTTTTTCTGCCAGGTCATAGAGGTATTCGATATCAGCTGGGCTGAGTTCTTGCCAGTCCACTAGACTCCAGTCACTGGTCTGGTGGGTTGAGCAACCGTTATTGACAATGACATACTCATTCTGGAGATCAAGATTCAGTTTTTTGTAATAAGGAAGAACCCCGAAAAGCGGGCGACCTGTACAGAGAACCAGTTTGACACCTTTTTCTATGGCCTGATGAATGGCAGTGATGTGGGCTTGTGGGATTTCCTTGGCTTCGTTAAGGAGGGTTCCGTCCATATCCAAGGCTAGTAGTTTAATCATAAGACTTCCTTTTCTATGTGTTTTGCTTTTATTATAGCATATAGACTATAAAATGTCCGACAGAATTGTAACATTTCACTTTCCTTTTCTTGAAAAACAAAACAAATTCTTATATAATATGTATACTTAATATCTAAGGAGAAATAATGTCAAAGTATCACTTTAATTCAATTTACAAAAATGATGAAACAGAATCTACAGGTCTTCTTTTCATCAAAGTCTACAACAAATGGGAAAGTAATTTAAAAAGAGTCTTGAAATCAGTTGGTCTTACTTTGCCTCAATTTATCGTTTTAACCTCGCTCTTGTTTTTGTCTAATAGAGAGGAATATGTAACGCAAGTTGATATTGCTCGGTTCACTGGTATGGATGTCATGACGGTTTCCCAGATTGTTAGACTACTGGAGAAGAAAGACTACATTAGACGTGATCAACATCCAAAGGATAGTCGGGCAAAACTGGTCTCAGTGACGAAGTCTGGCGCGGAGAAGGTCAATCAAGCTTTACCCTTAGTAGAAGGGATTGATGAAAAATTTTTTGAAAAACTTTCTAACGATAGAGAAAGTTTTAATCACATGTTAGCAGTGTTGGAGGATAAAAATGCCTAGATATTGGGTCGGAGTTGTTTCAAAGAATCATGTTTTAAGAGGAGTTGAGGGAAATTTTTGTCAGGTCTGTCATGGAAAGGGCGGCCCCTTAAATCGTATGAAAAAAGGTGACTATCTTTTATACTATAGTCCAAAATACGATATGAATGGTCAAGATAAGTTACAGGCTTTTGTGGCCGTAGGTAAAATTATAGATGACAAAGCCTATCAAGTAGAGCAATTTGAAGGATTCTTTCCCTTTAGACGAAATGTCGAGTATTATCTACCAGTCAAAGATTGTTCCATAGAAATAGCTAGACAGCATCCTGAATGGAGAGACTATACTTCTCGACTTCGTTATGGACATTTTGAAGTTTCCAAAGACTTTTTCCTCTATATCTTTCATCATATGAAAGTGGATGCTGAAGTATGATTGATTTGCTAGTTAAATGATTATCAACAAGAATTTTGGATTTGGACTGTGAAGCGAACTTTGCTATAATAGAGTAAGAAACTTTGATAAACCAAACGAGGCAGAGATGAAATTACTTTATACTGATATTCGGACTTCTTTGACAGAAATTCTAACTAGAGAGGCAGAAGAGCTAGTTGCTGCTGGCAAGCGGATCTTCTATATCGCTCCCAACTCTCTTTCTTTTGAAAAGGAACGCGCCGTGCTGGAATGCTTGTCCCAGCAGGCTTCTTTTGCGATTACCGTCACGCGCTTTGCTCAAATGGCTCGTTACCTGGTTTTGAATGATTTGCCAACTAAGACGACTCTAGATGACATCGGGCTTGGGATGGCTTTTTATAAGTGTCTTGCGGAACTCGATCCCAAGGACTTACGTGTTTATGGTGCGATTAAGCAGGATCCTCAATTTATCCAGCAGTTGATTGAACTTTATCATGAGATGACGACTGCTCAGATGAGCTTTTTGGACTTAGAAAGTTTGACGGATGAGGACAAGAGAGCAGATTTACTCTTGATTTTTGAGAAAGTAACAGCCTATCTCAATCAAGGTCAGTTGGCTCAGGGAAGTCAGTTGTCTCAATTGATTGAGGCTATTGAAAATGGCAAGGTAAGTAGTGATTTCAGTCAGATTGCCTTGGTTATTGATGGCTTTACCCGTTTTTCCGCCGAGGAGGAGCATGTGGTGGATCTGCTCCATCGTAAAGGTGTTGAGATTATCATTGGTGCTTATGCAAGCAAGAAAGCCTATATCAGTCCGTTCACTGAAGGTAATCTCTATCAAGCCAGTGTGGAATTTCTTCATCATTTGGGGGCAAAATACCAAACGCCTGCTCAGGATCGTTCTCAGACTCATGAGAAAATCGATAGTTTTGACAAGGCCTCTCGTTTGCTGGAGTCTTCTTATGACTTTTCAGAACTCGCTTTAGATGTCGATGAGAAGGACCGTGAAAATTTGCAAATCTGGTCTTGTTTGACACAAAAAGAGGAGTTGGAACTAGTAGCCCGTAGCATTCGTCAGAAATTACATGACCATCCAGATCTGAGTTACAAGCATTTTCGTATTCTCTTGGGAGATGTAGCTTCTTACCAGTTATCACTGAAAACCATTTTTGACCAGTACCAGATTCCATTCTATCTTGGTAGAAGCGAATCCATGGCGCACCATCCCTTAACACAGTATGTCGAATCTATTTTGCGTTTGAAACGCTACCGTTTCCGTCAGGAGGATTTGATTAATCTTCTCAGAACCGGTCTGTATACTGACCTTAGCCAAGCGGATATTGATGCTTTTGAGCAATATCTCCGCTATCTTGGCATCAATGGCTTGCCAGCTTTTCAGCAGACCTTTACCAAATCCCACCATGGAAAATTCGATTTGGAACGTTTGAACGCCATTCGTCTGCGAGTTCTGACGCCACTTGAAACCTTATTAGCCAGTCGAAAACAAAAGGCTGAAAATCTCGTGCAAAAGTGGAATACTTTTCTAAAAAATGCTGCTTTAAGCAAGCAGATGCAAGAATTGACAGCTACTATGGAAACTCTAGAACAGGAAAGACAAGCTGAAGTTTGGAAAGCCTTCTGCCATGTTTTAGAACAATTTGCGACGGTTTTTGCTGGTTCGCAAGTTAGTCTGGAGGACTTCCTAGCCTTGCTCCACTCAGGGATGAGTTTATCTCAGTATCGCACTATTCCAGCAACAGTAGACACTGTTCTGGTGCAGAGTTACGATTTGATTGCACCACTGACTGCTGACTTTGTCTACGCTATTGGACTGACTCAGGATCATTTACCAAAAATTGCGCAAAACACCAGTCTTTTGACAGACGAAGAAAGACAAAATCTAAATCAAGCAACTGAAGAGGGAGCGCAATTACTGATTGCAAGTAGCGAAAATCTCAAGAAAAATCGCTATACCATGCTTTCTTTAGTCAATGCTGCCCGTAAACAGTTGGTGTTGTCAGCACCAAGTCTCCTCAATGAAAATGAGAGTAAAGAATCAGCTTATCTTCAAGAGCTGGTCCATTTTGGATTTAGCAGAAGAGAAAAGAGAATGAACCATAAAAATCTTAGCAAAGAAGATATGGGTTCTTATCACAGTCTCTTGTCTAGTCTGGTTGCTTATCATCAGCAAGCGGATTATAGTGAAAATGAACAAGATTTAACTTTTGTAACGGTCTTGGCGCGTGTCATGGGTAAAAAACTAGACCAGCAAGGTTTGGCAAATCCTGCCCTTCGAACTAGCCCAAGCAGCAAACCATTAGAGAAAGAAACCTTGCAGGCTCTCTATCCAGCTGACAAGGAGTTTTACCTGTCTACGTCTGGTTTGACGGAATTTTACCGCAATGAATACAGTTATTTCCTCCGTTATGTCTTAGGTTTGCAGGAAGAATTGCGCCTTCGTCCTGATGCTCGCAGTCATGGGAATTTCTTGCATCGTATTTTTGAACGTTCCTTGAAACTACCTGCTGAAAATTCATTTGACCAACGCTTGGAACAGGCTATTCAAGAAACCAGCCAAGAACGCGAATTTGAGGCTATTTATCAGGAAAGTTTGGAAGCCCAATTTACCATGGAAGTTCTTCTTGATGTCGCGCGAACTACGGGCCACATCCTTCGTCATAATCCAGCTATCGAAACCATCCAAGAGGAGGCAACATTTGGCGGCAAAGACCAAGCCTTTATTCAATTGGATAATGGTCGGAGTGTCCATGTGAGAGGCAAGGTTGACCGCATTGACCGCCTGAAAGCTGATGGAGCACTAGGAGTAGTGGACTACAAGTCTAGTCTGACCCAGTTCCAGTTTCCGAATTTCTTTAATGGCCTCAATTCCCAACTGCCAACCTATCTTGCTGCCCTAAAAAGAGAAGGGGAGCAGAACTTTTTCGGTGCCATGTACTTGGAAATGGCTGAGCCTGTCCAATCTTTATTAGCTGTTAAAAGTCTGGCAGGAGCAGTAGCAGAAGCCAGCAAGTCTATGAAATACCAAGGACTCTTTTTAGAAAAAGAAAGCAGTCATTTGGGCGAATTATATAATAAAAACAAGGCCAATCAGCTGACAGACAAGGAATTCCAGCTCTTACTAGACTATAATGCCCATCTTTACAAGAAGGCAGCTGAAAAGATTTTAGAAGGTCAGTTCGCCATCAATCCATACACAGAGAACGGAAGAAGTATTGCCCCGTACGTTCAGCAACACCAAGCCATTACAGGATTTGAAGCCAATTACCACTTGGGTCAAGCTCGTTTCCTAGAAAAGTTAGACCTAGCGGATGGCAAGCGCCTTGTAGGAGAAAAGCTCAAGCAAGCTTGGTTTGAAAAAATGAGAGAGGAGTTGAACCGATGAAGCCCATTTCCTTTTTTACTGAGGAAGAAATTCAAAAACTGCAAGAAGCAGAAGCGAGTTCAAGCAAGGAACAGAAGAAAACTGCCGAGCAAATCCAAGCCATTTATACTGCTGGGCAAAATATCCTAGTCTCAGCGTCTGCTGGTTCAGGGAAAACCTTTGTCATGGCAGAACGTATTTTGGATCAATTAACTCGTGGTGTAGAAATCAGTCAACTCTTTATCTCGACCTTTACCGTCAAGGCTGCTACTGAACTCAAAGAACGTTTGGAGAAGAAAATTAGCCAACAAATCCAAGAAACCGATGATGTTGACCTCAAACAACACTTGGGACGTCAGTTGGCAGATCTGCCAAACGCGGCCATCGGAACCATGGACTCCTTCACACAAAAATTCCTAGGAAAACATGGCTATTTGATTGATATCGCACCAAATTTTCGTATTCTACAAAATGAAAGTGAACAGTTAATCCTCAAAAACGAAGTTTTTCATCAGGTTTTTGAAGCCCATTACCAAGGTGAAAATAAAGAGAACTTTAGTCGCTTGGTCAAGAACTTTGCTGGACGAGGCAAGGATGAACGAGGTCTGCGCCAGCAAGTCTACAAAATCTATGATTTCCTCCAATCCACTAGTAATCCTCAAAAATGGCTGAGTAACTCTTTCCTCAAAGGATTTGGAGAAGCTGATTTTACTAGTGAAAAAGAAAAACTAACTGAGCAAATCAAGCATGCGCTTTGGGACTTGGAAAGTTTCTTTCGTTATCATCTGGATAACGATGCCAAGGAGTTTCCCAAAGCTGCCTATTTAGAAAATGTGCTGTTGGTTCTGGATGAAATTAGCTCCTTAAATCAAGAGTCCGATAGCCAGGCTTATCAAGCAGTGCTTGCGCGTATTGTCGCAATATCGAAAGAAAAGAATGGTAGAGCTCTAGCTAATTCTAGTCGTAAAGCCGATTTGAAACCACTGGCTGATGCCTATAACGATGAGAGAAAAGCCCAGTTTGCAAAACTTGGACAACTAGCAGACCAGATAACCATTCTCGACTACCAAGAACATTATCATGAAGACACCTGGGATCTAGGTAAAACCTTCCAAAACTTTATGAGTGATTTTGTGGAGGCTTATCGTGAACGTAAACGCCAGGAGAATGCCTTTGAATTCGCTGATATCAGCCATTACACCATTGAGATTTTAGAGAATTTCTCACAAGTCCGCAAGGCTTATCAGGAGAGATTCCATGAAGTCATGGTAGATGAGTATCAGGATACCAACCACATTCAAGAACGGATGCTGGAATTGCTGTCAAATGGTCACAATCGCTTTATGGTTGGAGATATCAAGCAGTCCATCTACCGTTTCCGTCAGGCAGACCCGCAGATTTTCAATGAAAAATTTCAACGCTATGCACAAAATCCTAAAGAAGGCAAATTGATTCTCCTCAAGGAAAATTTCCGTAGCAGTTCAGAAGTGTTGTCAGCAACTAATGATGTTTTTGAACGCCTTATGGACCAAGAGGTAGGCGAAATTAACTATGATAGCATGCACCAGCTTGTTTTTGCCAATACCAAACTGACTCCTAATCCAGACAACAAGGCAGAATTTCTCCTCTACGATAAGGACGACAGCGGACAAGAGGAGGAAGAGAGCCAAACAGAAACAAAACTCACAGGGGAAATGCGCCTAGTCATCAAGGAAATTCTGAAGCTTCATCAGGAAAAAGGTGTTGCTTTTAAAGAAATCGCACTTTTGACCTCCAGTCGCAGTCGTAATGACCAGATCCTCCTCGCTTTGTCTGAGTATGGGATTCCTGTCAAAACAGACGGAGAACAAAATAATTACCTCCAATCCCTTGAGGTGCAAGTCATGTTGGACACCCTGCGTGTCATTCACAATCCTCTGCAAGACTATGCCCTAGTCGCTCTTATGAAGTCCCCCATGTTTGTTTTTGATGAGGACGAGTTGGCACGCTTGTCCCTTCAGAAAGTAGAAGATAAGGTCCAAGAAAATCTATATGAGAAACTGCTCAATGCTCAAAAACAAGAAGCTAGCCAAAAAAACTTGATTCACACAGAACTAGCTGAGAAACTAAATCAGTTCATGGATATCTTGGATTCTTGGCGCTTATATGCCAAAACCCATTCTCTCTATGACTTGATTTGGAAGATTTATAATGACCGTTTTTATTATGACTATGTTGGAGCTTTGCCAAATGGTCCTGCAAGACAAGCCAATCTCTATGCTTTAGCTTTGAGAGCTGACCAGTTTGAAAAGAGTAATTTCAAGGGCTTGTCGCGTTTTATACGTATGATTGACCAAGTCCTAGAAGCCCAGCACGATCTCGCAAGCGTAGCCGTCGCACCGCCTAAAGATGCCGTGGAACTCATGACTATTCACAAGAGCAAAGGGCTGGAGTTCCCTTACGTCTTTATCCTCAATATGGATCAGGACTTCAACAAGCAAGACTCGATGTCAGAAGTTATTCTCAGTCGTCAAAATGGGCTTGGTGTCAAATACATTGCCAAGGTGGAAACAGGAGCAGTAAAAGCCCACTATCCTAAAACCATCAAACTCTCCATTCCCAGCCTTACCTATACCCAGAATGAGAAAGAACTGCAACTGGCTAGCTATTCAGAGCAGATGCGTCTGCTGTATGTTGCCATGACACGGGCTGAGAGAAAGCTCTATCTTGTCGGTAAGGGCTCTCATGAAAAGCTAGAAGCCAAGGTATACCCGGCAGCAAATAACGGAAAATTAGATAGCAATACCAGACTTCAAGCCAAGAATTTCCAGGACTGGATATGGGCGATTAGTAAAGTATTTGCTAGAGACAATCTCAACTTTAGTTATCGTTTCATTGGTGAAGATCAGTTGACTAGAGAAGCTATCGGTCAGTTGGAAAACAAAAGTCCTCTACAAGATAGTTCTCAAGCAGATAATCGTCAGTCTGAAACAATTAAAGAAGCCCTTGAAATGCTGAAAGAGGTGGAAGTTTATAATACTCTTCACCGCGCAGCCATTGAACTATCAAGTGTTCAAACCCCAAGCCAAATCAAGAAATTCTACGAACCCGTTATGGATATGGAAGGGGTACAAATTGCTAACCAAACTCCATCACCGGAAAAGCAAATCAGCTTTGATTTACCAGATTTTTCAACTAAAGAAAAGGTAACTGGAGCGGAGATTGGTAGTGCAACCCACGAATTGATGCAGAGAATTGACCTTAGTCAGCAACCAACACTTGCTAGTCTGGCAGAAACTCTCAAACAAGTTCAAACTAGTCCAGCTGTTAGAGACAAGATCAATCTTTCTAAAATCCTAGCCTTCTTTGATACGTCACTCGGTCAAGAAATTCTCGCCAATACAAATCATCTCTATCGCGAGCAACCTTTCTCCATGCTCAAACGCGACCAAAAGAGTCAGGAAGACTTTGTTGTTCGTGGAATCTTGGATGGCTATCTTCTTTATAAGGATCGTATCGTTCTTTTCGACTACAAAACAGACCGTTACGATGAACCAAGTCAACTCATAGACCGCTATCGTGGTCAGTTAGCCTTATACGGAGAGGCTTTATCACGAGCCTATTCGATTAAAAATATTGAAAAATACTTGATCTTACTTGGCAAAGACGAGGTTCAAGTTGTAAAAGTATAATCTAGAAAGGAAACCTCATGCCACTTCCAGTTAGAAAATCCCTGCATGACGCAGTTTTACAAGCTTCGCAAGCAAAGACTTGGGATCAAGCTACCAAGGAATGGAATGAAGTTTCCTTGATTTTTAATGGTATTGGGCGCAGTAATTGTATCTGCGGAAATGCCATAAAATACGCCTACGAACTCTTTAATGGTGTCACAGGCCAACGTCTCTTTCCTATCGGAAGCGACTGTGTTCGCCATTTTCATCGTATTAGCCTCGATCAGCAACTAGAAGAGGAAGAAAAACTACTCAGAAAAGTTGAAAACCTAACCAGAAAGGCTCAGAAAAAGGAAAAAATCAAGGTCAATAAAAGCGATTTTGACGAGCGACTTCTAAATTGGTTTTGGGAAAAAGGTGTTTTCAAAGCCAATCGTGGCAATCAATTCTCGCCTGAGAAAGATTATAGGCTCTTCCTAGAAGTCTTTCAAGGAGGAAGTTGGACCAAGGCAGAGCCAAAGAAGAAGGCCCGTATGGAAGAAGTGCTGGAAAAATGTATCAAACCTTTTTTACTTGGTAAGACCGATGACCAACTCTACCTTGTCAAATTAGGCAAGGAGAAAATTGACTACGAGCAACATTTACGGATTCAGGCAGAGAAAGAACGCAGGAAGAGAGATAAAATCGCTAAGCAATACGCTGACAATCTTATTCTTGCCATGGGACCTGCAGAACGAGCCTATCAAGATTACTTTGGCTTTACAGAAACCTTGACCCAAGAAGAACGAAAATGGGAAAAAATCCTCTTTGGTAAAAATAGAGAAGAACGGGCTATCAAGGCTAAACAAAACCAAAAGGAGTTGGAAAAGGATCAGCGTATTGCAAATCAAGATCCTATTGAACGAAAGCAGAAGCAGACTTGGCTTCTTAATTCCTATTTTCGTGATTTGCCTGATGAAAAAGCTAGATTCTCTCGACTCTTACTAGAGTATCGAAAAAATGGTGAAGTACCCTTTTCAGATGATTACTTATCTGAACCTCTCATCGACTTTTTCTACAAGATGAAAGCCTTTGAATTTGAAATTGCACCAGAACAAGTTCGCGATTTTCTTAAAGAATGCCTTCAGGCAGAACATCTATCATCAGCACAGGAAAGCTGGATTAGAGGGATTTTGACAAATTGCCTTCACCCGTTTCTAGCTAGATTGCTCATATAGAAAAAATCCTACCTTGTCTATGCAAGGTAGGATTTATGTATCTCCAAAGATGTACTGGTACAGTTGGACGACTTTCTGAAAACATTGTGTGTCCATTCTAGTTATTTTTTGAGCATTACGCACCCGAAAATCAAAGGTATACAGTTGAAATGGATTGACAGCGCCATCTACCTTGTCAGACGAGACAGGAACGAGCAAGCCTTTTTCTGCCAACCGTTGTTGGCCGTGAGTGATAGGACAGACAGCCACAAAACCAGTTTGCAAGGCATATTCTCTCCTAGAAACGACTAAGGCAGGTCGCCGTTTCTGGATTTCTCGACCGACTGATGGATCAAAGTCCAGCCAAATGATATCCTGCTTTTCAGGAATATAGTCAGATTTCGTTATCAAGTAACCATACCCCTTCAAAATCGTTTGTCATTCTCAAATCAGTAATCCCATCAAAAGGATCTTTTAGTTTTGGAGCTAAGACAATGACTCCGTCAATCCCTTTGTAGACAACCATTTCTTGACCTTCTGACATACCCAAATTTTTAGGAATGGTCACAGTGAGAGAGTTTCCCACCTTTCGAGTCTTTACTGTATTCATTGCTCTACCTCCACGAATTAGTATACACTAAGTATATACCCAAAAACAAAAAAAGTCAAGTAAATCGTTACTGGCATCAAGGATGTTTCGGACCAATACTATTTGTCATTTATTGTGGTCAAAGCCTGTGCAAAAGTTCCTCATTTATGATAGAATAGGTAGTAAGAAAGAAAACGTTTTTACTACGTTTTTTTTAGTCGGAAGGGGAAATGTTTATGGCTACTATTCAATGGTTTCCGGGCCACATGTCTAAAGCTCGGCGGCAAGTTCAGGAGAATCTAAAGTTTGTTGATTTTGTAACGATTTTGGTGGATGCTCGGCTACCTTTATCTAGTCAAAATCCTATGTTAACCAAGATTGTGGGTGATAAACCAAAACTCTTGATTTTAAATAAGGCAGATCTGGCTGATCCAGCAATGACCAAAGAATGGCGTCAGTATTTTGAGTCACAGGGAATTCAAACTCTGGCTATCAACTCCAAAGAGCAAGTGACTGTAAAAGTTGTGACTGATGCTGCTAAAAAGCTCATGGCTGATAAGATTGCACGCCAGAAAGAACGCGGTATCAAGATCGAAACCTTGCGAACCATGATTATCGGAATTCCAAATGCCGGTAAGTCAACTCTCATGAACCGTTTGGCTGGGAAAAAAATTGCAGTTGTCGGCAATAAACCAGGTGTTACCAAGGGGCAACAGTGGCTCAAAACCAACAAAGACCTTGAAATCCTAGACACACCAGGGATTCTTTGGCCTAAGTTCGAAGACGAAACTGTCGCTTTGAAACTAGCCCTAACAGGAGCAATTAAAGACCAGTTGCTTCCTATGGATGAAGTGACCATTTTTGGTCTCAATTATTTCAAAAAACATTATCCAGAAAAGCTAGCTGAACGCTTCAAACAAATGAAAATTGAAGAAGATGCTCCTGTTATCATCATGGATATGACACGTGCTCTCGGGTTCCGAGATGACTACGACCGTTTTTACAGCCTCTTCGTGAAGGAAGTTCGTGATGGAAAACTGGGTAACTATACCTTAGATACATTGGACGATATCGATGAAGACGATTAAAGAAATCAAGGAACTTCTTGCGACTGTCAAAGACTTAGACAATCCTCTTTTTCTGGAATTCGAAAAAGATCCTCGTTCTGGGGTTCAAAAGGAAATCAGCAAGCGTAAAAAAGCCATTCAGGATGAACTGGATGAGGATCTTCGTTTGGAATCCATGCTTTCCTATGAAAAAGAGCTTTACAAACAAGGAATGACCTTAATAGCAGGTGTTGACGAGGTCGGCCGTGGTCCTTTGGCTGGTCCTGTGGTTGCTGCAGCCGTTATCTTGCCAAAAAATTGTAAGATTAGAGGCCTCAACGATAGCAAAAAAATCCCCAAAAAGAAACATCTGGAAATTTATCAAGCCGTTCAAGACCAAGCTTTGGCAATCGGTATTGGTATCATGGATAATCACATCATTGACCAAGTCAATATCTATGAAGCGACCAAACTGGCTATGAAGGAAGCAATCTCCCAGCTCAGTCCCCAACCTGAGCACCTCTTGATAGATGCCATGAAACTGGAGTTGCCGATTTCTCAAACAGCAATCATCAAAGGAGATGCTAACTCCCTCTCGATCGCAGCTGCATCTATAGTGGCCAAGGTGACACGGGATGAATTGATGAAGGGCTATGATGATCAATATCCTGGATATGATTTTACAGCTAATGCAGGATACGGAACAGCTAAACATCTAGAAGGATTGGAAAAACTAGGTGTCACCCCAATTCACCGAACCAGTTTTGAACCAGTCAAAACACTGGTTTCAACCAAGAAAGATAAGTAAGAGGAAATGATTATGGAGGAACAGTCAGAAACACTCAGTTCCAAGAAAGAATTTGCCTTTGCCTCAAGCACCATATTATCCCAAGTTGGACGAGGAATCATTGTTGGTCTCGTCGTCGGGCTAATCGTCGGATCCTTTCGTTTCTTAATCGAAAAGGGCTTCCACCTGATACAAGGACTCTATCAAGATCAAGCGCACCTAGTGCGCAATCTTTTTATCATTGGTCTATTTTATTTAATAGTTTGCTGGCTTAGTGCGAAACTAACTCGGTCAGAAAAAGATATCAAGGGTTCAGGAATTCCTCAAGTCGAAGCCGAGCTGAAGGGACTGATGAGCCTCAACTGGTGGAGTGTCCTCTGGAAAAAATATATTCTAGGGATTCTTGCTATTGCCAGTGGCCTTATGCTAGGTAGAGAAGGGCCAAGTATTCAACTTGGAGCGGTTGGTGGTAAAGGCATTGCCAAGTGGCTAAAATCTAGTCCAGTAGAGGAACGTTCCCTGATTGCCAGTGGAGCTGCTGCAGGCTTAGCCGCTGCCTTTAATGCACCGATAGCAGGTCTCCTCTTTGTTGTAGAAGAAGTCTATCATCATTTTTCACGCTTTTTCTGGGTCTCAACACTAGCAGCTAGTCTCGTAGCAAACTTTGTTTCACTACTCATATTTGGCCTAACACCCGTACTGGATATGCCAGACAACATTCCTCTCATGACCCTAGACCAGTATTGGATTTACCTGGTTATGGGAGTTTTTCTCGGGCTTTCTGGTTTTCTCTATGAGAAAGCTGTACTCAATGTTGGTCGAGTTTATGATTGGCTTGGTCAAAAAATCCATTTGGATAGAGCTTATTATCCAATCCTAGCCTTTATCCTCATCATACCAGTCGGAATTTTCTTACCTCAAATTCTTGGTGGTGGAAATCAGGTCGTTCTTTCCTTGACTGAGCAAGATTTTAGTTTTCAGGTTTTATTAGTTTACTTTTTGATCCGCTTTATTTGGAGCATGATTAGTTATGGAAGTGGCCTTCCAGGAGGGATTTTCCTTCCCATTCTGGCTCTCGGTTCCTTACTTGGTGCCCTAGTCGGTGTCATCTGTGTGAATTTTGGGCTTGTCAGTCAGGAACAATTCCCTATATTCGTCATTTTAGGAATGAGTGGCTACTTTGGAGCAATTTCCAAGGCTCCATTAACTGCTATGATACTCGTAACCGAGATGGTCGGGGATATTCGCAACCTCATGCCACTTGGCTTAGTGACCTTGGTCGCCTACATCGTCATGGATCTGCTCAAGGGAGCACCAGTCTATGAGGCCATGCTAGAAAAAATACTACCAGAAGAAGCGACAGACGAAGGAGAAGTCACTCTTATTGAAATCCCTGTATCAGATAAGATCGCTGGAAAACAGGTTCACGAGCTCAACTTGCCACATAACGTACTCATCACCACCCAAGTCCATAATGGCAAAAGCCAAACCGTTAACGGCTCAACTAGAATGTATCTTGGTGATATGATTCACCTGGTGATTCCAAAAAGTGAAATTGGGAAAGTCAAAGATATGTTGTTGTAGATGATATTTACATAATATAAATTATGTTAATTGAGATTATAATTTAATACTTTTAAAAACCGTTTTCAGCAATGAGATCGGTTTTTACTTCTTATATAGTTAAAATTAATTTAAAATATTGTATAATAAGAAAAAGGAGGAAAGCTTAAATGAGTAATTCTGGCATCAAAAAAAGTCATAAAAGGTTACTAATCGTTTTGTCAATCGCAATTATCACAGCAGTTGGTGTTTTTATGTTTTCTATGTTAGGGAAATCCCAAGAAGAATGTCGGAATAGAGAGTACGAAGCTAGTTTGGTAAACGCCTTAAAGAACTCATATCAAGGGATTAAGGAGATTAAAATTTCTAATCCAACATATACGAATCCTCCAGGTGACTGGTCTTGTAAGGTTGATATTTTGTTTGAAGATGGGGAAAAAATATTCTATGGAATTCCACATAACTTAGATGAGATAGAAAATTACAATGGTCATATGACTTATGGACAGCGAGATTTTCTTAACCGAAGAAAAGGAATAACGACTAATACAGTTACAGTTACATACTCTAACAAAGAAAGAAGGGAACAGTAATAGTATTTAATTATACTGATATTCAATTGAATATTTTAAACCAAGATTTTGCTATTTATATTGTAAATGAAGAGTTTTCAAGTAGAAAAAGGAGGAAAGCTTAAATGAACATTTCCAGCAATAAAAAAAGATATACAAGACTATTAATCGTTTTGTCAATCGCAATTATCACAGCAGGAGGTGTTTTTATGTTTAGCATGTTAGGGAAATCTCAAGAAGAACGTCGAAATAGAGAGTACGAAGTTAGTTTGGTAAATGCCCTAAAAAATTCCTACCAAGGGATTGATGAGATTAAGATTTCTAATCCAGAATACACAAACCCTCCAGGTTCATGGTCTTGTGATGTAGAAATCAAGTTTAAAGATGAAAGAAAAATTAAGTATGGGATTGGATATTCTTTAGACACTGAGGAAATAACTGATGCTTCATTGGAATGGGAAAATAGAGTAAAAGATCGACAATTTTTAAATGAAAACAAGGGTAAAACTGCTTCGAAAATTAGGGTAACTTATTCTAATAATGACGAAGGAAAGCAATAATGGTATTTAATTATACTGATAATCAATTGAATAATTTAAACTAAGATTTTCCTAATTATATTGTAAATGAAGAGTTTTCAAGTAGATAAAGGAGAAAAGCTTAAATGAACAATTCCAACAATAAAAAAACTCATAAAATGCTGCTAATCGTTTTGTTACTCGCAGCCATCACAGCAGGAGGTGTTTTTATGTTTAGTATGTTAGGGAAGTCTCAAGAGGAGCGTCGAAATAGAGAGTATGAAGTTAGTTTGGTGAACGCTTTAAAGAATTCATATGAGGGGATTGAGGAGATAACAATTACGAATCCCTCGTACAGCTCAATTCCTTCAGAGGCTTGGGGGGCTGATGTGAAACTAAAATTTTTTGATGGAACATCTAAGGAACATGTTTTAGCTTTTGATATAAATTCGAATAAAATTAGGATCGGTGTATATAATAACGAAGATGAAGAATTTCAACATTTTCTAAATTCTAGACGAGGTTCTACTAAGTCAAAAGTTAAAGTTAAATATTCGAATGGTTCCGAAGGGGAGCTATGATGAATAAATACATGTATACAGATAAACAACTTAATGAATTGAATCAAGGTCCGAATGTTTACAGTGTTAATACTGAGTTCGCACAAATGAAAATACTCAATGTTCTATATAATTTTTATGGCGATTTTGATTTCATTGAAGAAAAATACAATGAAAAATACGAAGGTATTCTTATTAAGATAAAGGAAGAGCAAGGGTATAAAAGATGCCGCTTGGCAAAAAGAACACCAAAAAAAGAAGGATATTTTACAGTTTTTTGGAAAAAAGACCAAAACAACAAGAACATTCCTTATACCAATGAGGACTTAGGAAATGAACTTATAATCGTTATCATTGATAATGATAAGAGGGGACTATTCATTATTCCAAACGAGGTGGCTATTCGTAAAAACATTCTGTCGACAAAAGATAGCAATGGAAAAATGTCTATGCGATTTTATCCTCCTTGGTGCTCAAATTTAAATACAACAGCTCTAGCAACACAAAAATGGCAATTGCAATATTTTAGAGAAATTGAAATATAAACATATTGCTGGATTACATACACACAAAAGACCTGTTTCTTATGATTGCGGAACCAGGTCTTTGTTTTTTTCTAAAATCAGTAAACACTTATAACATCTTTCCGAAAAACTATAATTTTCTTGAAAAATATGTAAGTCTATGCTATACTACTAGTAGACTTTATTATGGAGAAAATACATGAAACGTGAGATTTTACTGGAACGAATCGACAAACTAAAACAAATCATGCCCTGGTATGTTCTGGAATACTACCAATCTAAGCTTGCTGTCCCTTACAGTTTTACAACCTTGTACGAATACCTCAAGGAATACGATCGATTTTTCAGCTGGGTTTTGGAGTCTGGTATTTCAAACGCTGATAAAATTTCTGACATTCCCTTATCAGTCTTGGAAAATATGTCTAAAAAAGACATGGAGTCCTTTATTCTATATCTGCGTGAACGACCTTTGCTGAATGCCAATACAACTAAGCAAGGTGTTTCTCAGACGACTATCAATCGGACCTTATCAGCACTTTCTAGTCTTTACAAGTATTTAACTGAGGAAGTTGAAAATGATCAGGGTGAACCCTATTTTTATCGTAATGTAATGAAGAAAGTTTCAACCAAGAAAAAGAAAGAAACTCTTGCTGCCAGAGCTGAAAATATCAAGCAAAAACTCTTTCTAGGTGATGAAACAGAAGGTTTTCTGACTTATATTGACCAAGAGTACCCACAACAACTCTCAAATCGTGCTCTCTCGTCATTCAATAAAAATAAAGAACGTGATTTAGCCATTATTGCCCTTCTCTTGGCGTCTGGTGTCCGCCTATCTGAAGCTGTTAATCTGGATCTAAGAGACCTCAATCTCAAAATGATGATTATAGATGTCACTCGAAAAGGGGGCAAACGTGATTCTGTCAATGTCGCGGCCTTTGCAAAACCTTATCTAGAGAATTACCTCGCTATTCGAAATCAACGCTATAAGACGGAAAAGACAGATACAGCACTATTTCTGACCTTATATCGTGGCGTTCCCAATCGTATCGATGCTTCCAGTGTTGAAAAGATGGTTGCTAAGTACTCAGAGGACTTCAAAGTGCGTGTAACACCCCACAAACTACGCCATACCCTGGCAACTAGGCTCTATGATGCAACTAAATCGCAGGTTTTGGTCAGCCATCAGCTAGGACACGCCAGTACACAAGTCACTGACCTATATACCCATATCGTCAATGATGAACAAAAGAATGCTTTGGACAGTTTATAAGTGTTACATATTATAAATTATGTAAACTAATTATCGTTAAAAAACGAAAGATAAAAGGAATTGATCTTTCGTTTTTTAGTTATTTAAACTCAATCCAGTAGTTACGGTGTGGCTCTATAATTACTGGTTTACCCCAAAAGGCTTGCAGATAGGCTAGATTTGCTGAGCTTATAGGTTTTTTTGAATCATTGTACTGCTCAGCACCCTCTTTAGTTAGAAAACATTTTACTGCTTCATAAGAAGTTCCATCAGCTGATTCTCTTTCGATTCCCATATAAGAAATTTCGTCACCACTTTTAAGATCGTCAGTTAACAGTTTACCAATAAAGAACACTGTCTTATCTTTCATAAGTTCATAAGCCTTACTATTTTCAAGTCGGTTGTTTGCTGCAGCATACATAATACAAAAACTATCAACAATATCTTTCAAAGGCATTAAGTCCTCTTTGCTTACTTTGATTTCATCGGGGAGAAGTCCGCCAATTATAAGATTTTTGAAATAGGCTTGCTGGATTACATTATCTAAAGCCATTCCTAAAGGTATTTGAACAGCTTGGTATCCTAAAGGCTGAAGCTCCTTGTATTTCTTATCATAATGTTCTTGTGTGATGCTTATATTTAAACTTTCTGTTTGAGAAATTTCCGTATTTCTATAAAAAGCAACAACATTGCGGTCTAACTGTTCAAATAGATTAAGTTTTTCTACTGGAATTTCTAACATTAATGAATAACTCCTTTTCTTTTTTCATCACTATTATAATCTAATCAGCGTGATTATTAAGTTTAACCCTAATAAAAGAATCCATCATAAATGGATTCTTTTTCCTTACCCCACTACTGCTTCAGCGATTTCTTCACGGCTGATACCAGCAAAATAGCGTGTGATGTCAATAGTTTCTAGAGCTTTAAGAACATCCTCACGTTCGTATTTAACACCTCGGAGGACATCTTCTACAGCTGCAACGTCCTCGATACCAAAGAAGTCACCATAAATCTTGATATCTTGGATTTTTGATTCAATGACGTTGGCAAAAACTTCAACCTTACCACTAGTGAATTTTGTTCCACGACGGACGTTAAATTCAGGTGATTTACCGTAGTTCCAGTCCCAAGTTCCAAACTTGGTATCCTTGATGCGATTGATTTCAGCCAATTCTTCTTCTGAGAAGACATATTCAGTCATCTCTGGGTACTCTTTTTTCATGTATTCCAATAGCAAATCACGGAATTCTTCAACTGTGATTTTTTCTGGTAATTCATTGACAATATTTGTGACACGAGCACGGACGGATTTCACACCTTTTGACTCAAATTTGTCCTTTGAAACCTTGAGGGCGTTAGCAAGGACTGACAAATCAACGTCAAAGAGCAAGCAACCGTGGTGCATGATACGGCCATTGATATAGGCTTGGGCATTGCCACAGAATTTCTTACCGTCAATCTCAAGGTCATTACGGCCTGTGAACTCAGCTTTAACGCCTAGTTGAGCCAAGGTATTGATAACTGGAGTTGAGAAGCTCTTGAAGTCAAAGGCCTTGTTTTCATCTTCTTTTGAAATGATGGTGTAGTTGAGGTTGTTTAAATCGTGATAAACAGCTCCACCACCACTGATACGGCGGACTACCTCAATGCCATTTTCGCGAACATAATCACGGTTAATTTCTTCAATAGTATTCTGGTGACGACCAACAATGATAGAAGGTTTGTTAATCCAAAGTAGGAAGATTTGATCCTCATCCAAAAGGTGTTTAAAGG